>NZ_JBEOVN010000095.1:0-26805 GCF_040295565.1 Streptomyces sp. NPDC002785
TCGCCGACGCCCTGCGAACGGGCATAATCCACTGACCCCCATCCCCCTGCAGGCACACACAGCAATCCGGACCGGCTGGTTTAAACTCATCGGCGCCCGTCGACGGAACGTTCCGTCGACGGGCGCCTTACATACACAGATACCCTTGACACGTGACCGACGCCCAAGAGACCGCAGCAGACACTTCACTGCGAACCACCGGGGGCGCCCCCCCGGACGACGTCGCCCCGGCGCCGATCCCCTTGCTCGAACCTCGAGAAGGCATTCCCCCGGTGGTGGCATCCGACGACGACCTCGCCCGGGTGGTCGCCGCCTTCGCCGCGGGCTCCGGCCCCGTGGCCGTCGATGCCGAGCGCGCCTCCGGCTACCGCTACGGCCAGCGCGCCTACCTCGTACAGCTGCGCCGCGACGGCGCGGGCAGCGCACTGATCGACCCGGTCGGCTGCCCCGATCTGTCGGGACTCGGCGCCGCCCTGAGCGGCAGCGAGTGGATCCTGCACGCCGCCACCCAGGACCTGCCCTGTCTGCGCGAAATAGGGATGGCTCCCACCGGGCTCTTCGACACGGAGCTGGCCGGACGGCTGGCCGGCTTCCCGCGGGTCGGCCTCGGCGCCATGGTCGAGAACGTGCTCGGGTACTCGCTGGAGAAGGGCCACTCCGCCGTCGACTGGTCCACCCGTCCACTGCCGGACCCCTGGCTGCGCTACGCGGCGCTCGATGTCGAGCTGCTGATCGATCTGCGCAACGCCCTCGAGGACGAGCTCGACCGGCAGGGCAAGCTGGAGTGGGCGCGGGAGGAGTTCGACGCGATCGCCTCGGCGCCGCCCGCTCCCCCGCGCAAGGACCCGTGGCGCCGCACCTCCGGCATGCACAAGGTCCGCCGCCGACGTCAGATGGCGGTGGTACGGGAGCTGTGGACCGCCCGTGACCAGGTCGCCCAGCGCCGGGACGTCTCGCCCGGCAAGGTGCTGGGTGACGCAGCGATCGTCGAGGCGGCGCTCGCGCTCCCGCCGAACACGCACGCGCTGACCGCGCTGCCCGGGTTCGGCCACCGCATGGGCCGCCGTCAGCTGGAGCAGTGGCAGGCGGCCATCGACCGGGCCAAGGCGCTGCCTGACGCCGAGCTCCCCCAGCCCGGCCAGACCCTCGCCGGTCCGCCGCCGCCCCGTGCCTGGGCGGACAAGGACCCGGCGGCAGCGGCCCGGCTCTCGGCCGCCCGCGCCGCGGTGTCGGATCTCGCCGAGCGACTCCACATGCCGCAGGAGAACCTGATCACCCCGGACACGGTGCGCCGGGTCTGCTGGGAGCCACCGAAGAATCCGACCGCGGACGCGATCGAGTCCGCGCTCACCATGTACGGGGCGCGGCGCTGGCAGATCGAACAGGTGACCCCACTGCTGATCCGAGCGCTGATCTCGGCGGCCTGAGACTTCACCGTCGAGGGTCGTATTCACGCCAGGTTGCGTGGCCGCACGCCGCGCGCTGTCCCCAATCGCCGGACGGGCTGCTTTCGCCGCCCCGTCCGGCGATTGCCGTTTCCGGCGCAGCCTCCGCACGTCCGGCAATCCACCGCCGGCCCGCCCGGCTTTCGAGGACGAAACGGCCCTCGCGCCCACCCCAACCGCATGTGACCTTCGCCGCTCCCGCCGCAGGGGCTGGGCAGTCTGGTTACCCGCAAGTAGCATGAGGGTGGCGGCGCGCCTGTGGGCGTGCCCCGCAGCAGTGCCATCCCGCACCCTGGAGGAGAGCCACCGTGCCTCGTACCATCCGGGACGTCGTCTTCGTCGACGGCGTCCGCACCCCGTTCGGCAAAGCGGGCCCGAAGGGCATCTACCACGAGACCCGCGCCGATGATCTCGTCGTGAAGGCCATCCGGGAGCTGCTGCGCCGCAACCCGGACCTGGACCCCGCGAAGATCGACGAGGTCGCCATCGCCGCGACCACCCAGATCGGTGACCAGGGTCTGACGCTGGGCCGCACCGCCGGAATTCTGGCCGGTCTGCCGCAGTCCGTCCCCGGTTACTCCATCGACCGCATGTGTGCGGGCGCCCTGACCGCCGTCACCTCGACTGCCGGTTCCATCGCCTTCGGCGCGTACGACGTCGTCGTCGCCGGTGGTGTCGAGCACATGGGCCGTCACCCCATGGGCGAGGGCGTGGACCCGAACCCGCGCTTCGTATCGGAGAAGCTGGTCGACGAGTCCGCCCTGTTCATGGGCATGACCGCGGAGAACCTGCACGACAGGTACCCGCAGATCACCAAGCTCCGTGCGGACGAGTACGCGGTCCGCTCGCAGGAGAAGGCCGCCAAGGCGTACGCCAACGGCAAGATCCAGCAGGACCTGGTGCCGATCTCGGTGCGCCGCACCAACGCCGAGGCCGGCGAGACGGGCTGGGGACTGGTCACCGCCGACGAGCCGATGCGTCCGGGCACCACGCTGGAGACCCTCGCAGGTCTGAAGACCCCGTTCCGTTCCCACGGCCGGGTCACCGCCGGTAACGCCGCGGGCCTCAACGACGGCGCCACCGCCTCGCTGCTCGCCGCCGAGGACGTCGCCCGCGAGCTGGGCCTCCCGGTCAAGATGCGCCTCGTGTCGTACGCCTTCGCGGGCGTCGAGCCGGAGGTCATGGGCTACGGCCCGATCCCGTCGACCGAGAAGGCCCTCGCCAAGGCCGGGCTGACCATCGGCGACATCGGTCTGTTCGAGATCAACGAGGCGTTCGCCGTCCAGGTGCTCGCCTTCCTCGACCACTACGGCATCGCCGACGACGACGCGCGCGTCAACCAGTACGGCGGCGCCATCGCCTACGGTCACCCGCTGGCCTCCTCCGGTGTGCGTCTGATGACGCAGCTGGCCCGCCAGTTCGAGGAGCAGCCGGAGGTCCGCTACGGCCTGACGACGATGTGCGTCGGCTTCGGCATGGGCGCCACGGTCATCTGGGAGAACCCGAACTTCAACGGAGGCAACGCGTGAGCGAGCGCAGCGAGCGAACAGACAAGAGGGGCAGCCTGAGCGAATGCTGGGCCGAGCGAAGCGAGGGTCAGGCATGAGCTCCACCACTGAGCTTCTCAAGGGTGCGGCCGAGCTGTTCCCCGGCGAGGTCGTCACGCAGGCGCACGTACGCCACCTGGACCTTCCGGCCGGTGCGGGCCGCTTCGCCCTTATCACGCTGGACAACGGCCTGGACCACACCAAGCCGACCACCTTCGGACCGCAGTCGCTGGCGAACCTGAACGCCGCCGTCGACCAGGTCGAGAAGGAGGCCGCCGAGGGTGCGATCACCGGTATCGGCATCACCGGCAAGCCGTTCATCTTCGCGGTCGGCGCCGACCTCAAGGGCGTCGAGCTGCTGAAGAACCACGCCGACGCGCTGGCCATCGGCAAGGGCGGCCACGACGTGTTCCGCCGGCTCTCCGGCCTCGCGGTCCCGACGTTCGCGTACTACAACGGCGCGGCGATGGGCGGCGGTGTCGAGGTCGGTCTGCACTGCTCGTACCGCACCGTCTCCAAGGCGCTGCCCGCCTTCTCGCTGCCCGAGGCCTTCCTCGGTCTGGTCCCCGGCTGGGGCGGCTGCGCACTGCTGCCGAACCTGATCGGCGCCGACCGCGCGGTCTCGGTGATCATCGAGAACTCGCTGAACCAGAACCGCCAGCTCAAGGGCCAGCAGGTCTTCGAGCTCGGTATCGCCGACGCCCTCTTCGAGGGTGCGGACTTCCTGGAGCAGTCACTCATCTGGACCGCGAACGTGCTGAACGGCACGGTCACGGTGGAGCGCCCCGAGGTCGACCGCGGTGACGCCTGGGACCAGGCCGTCGCCCGCGGCAGGGCCATCGCCGACTCCAAGGTGCACGGCGCCGCCCCGGCCGCGTACCGCGCGCTGGACATCATCGCCGCGGCGAAGAACGGCGACCTGGGCGCCGGCTTCGACGCCGAGGACCAGGCCCTTGCGGACCTGATCATGGGCGGCGAGCTGCGCTCCGGGATCTACTCCTTCAACCTGGTCCAGAAGCGCGCCAAGCGCCCGGCCGGTGCTCCGGACAAGGCCCTGGCCCGCCCGGTCACCAAGGTCGGCGTCGTCGGTGCCGGTCTGATGGCCTCGCAGCTGGCGCTGCTGTTCCTGCGCCGCCTGGAGGTGCCGGTCGTGCTGACCGACATCGACCAGGAGCGCGTCGACAAGGGTGTGGGCTATGTCCACGCCGAGATCGAGAAGCTGCTCGGCAAGGGCCGCATCAACCAGGACAAGGCCAACCGCCTCAAGGCCCTGGTCACCGGTGTGCTGGACAAGGCCGAGGGCTTCTTTGACGCCGACTTCATCATCGAGGCCGTCTTCGAGGAGATCGGCGTCAAGCAGCAGGTGTTCGCGGAGGTCGAGGCGGTCGCTCCGGCGCACGCGATCCTCGCCACCAACACCTCGTCCCTCTCGGTCACCGAGATGGCGTCGAAGCTGCAGCACCCCGAGCGGGTCGTCGGCTTCCACTTCTTCAACCCGGTCGCGATCCTCCCGCTGCTGGAGATCGTCCGCGGTGAGCAGACCGACGACGCCTCGCTGGCCACGGCGTTCGGTGTGGCGCGGAAGCTGAAGAAGACCGCGGTACTGGTGAAGGACGCCCCGGCGTTCGTCGTCAACCGCATCCTCACCCGCTTCATGGGCGAGATCCAGAACGTCATCGACGAGGGCACCTCGGTCGAGGTAGCCGAGAAGGCCATCGAGCCGCTCGGTCTGCCGATGTCGCCGCTGGTGCTGCTGGAGCTGGTCGGCCCGGCCATCGGTCTGCATGTCTCCGAGACCCTGAACCGCGCGTTCCCGGACCGGTTCACCGTCTCCGAGAACCTGGCCGCGGTCGTCAAGGCCGGCAAGCGCGGCTTCTACATGTACGGCTCCGGGAAGCCGGAGCTGGACCCGGAGGTCGCCGCACTCCTCGAGCAGGGCGATGTCGTCCTGTCCGAGGTGCAGGTCCGCGACCGTGTCCTGGACGCGGTGGCGCAGGAGATCGGTCTGATGCTGGACGAGGGCGTCGTCGCCGAGGCCCAGGACATCGACCTCTGCCTGATCACCGGCGCGGGCTGGCCCTTCCACCTGGGTGGCATCACGCCGTACCTGGACCGTGAGGGCGTCTCGGAGCGGGTGAACGGCAAGAAGTTCCTGGCGCAGGGCGTGGCGAGCGTTCCGGCGTAACTTCCTTCGCTGATACGCGGACGGGCCGTACCGGTTGACTCCGGTACGGCCCGTCTGTGCTGTGCTCGCGGGTAGGGCGGTTCAACGGGGCAGGACGACAAGGGCGTTGGCGACCGGTCGTTCACGGACCCGCGCCCCCTCCGCCCCCCGCGGGCGGTTACGGAGGCGGCCGTTCACCACCATCGTGGTGGAGCCTCCGCCGTCGAGGTTCATGGCGTCCCGCGCTCCCAGGGAACGCATCAGTTGCGCGGCCTCTTCCAGCGTCGCCCCGATGCTCCCGCCGGGATCACGGCCGTCGACGGTCACCAGCAGGAGGGCGCCGTCGCCCGTGACGCCGGCCAGGGTGCGGGGGTGGCGCTGAGTCAGGGCGGTGGCGGGCATCCCATTGGCCTCGATGTCGATGTCGACGTCTCCGTCGCGCAGCAGCCGCGGCCCGGCCTGAACGACGGTCAGCCCCGTCCCCGAAATGCGGTGTCCCGTCCCGTCGTACACCTGGGAGGTGATCCGCAGGGTGGCGCCGGTACGGGCGTGGCGGCGCAGCCAGGCCGACCCTTCGCCGATGCCCGTCAGGGCCCTGCACCCCGCGGGTATCAGGCCTCCCCCGGGTGAACGGAGCAGGACGACCCGGCCGTCCGAGCCGACCACGGCCTCGGTCGAACCCGGTCCGGCATCCGCTGCGGCGGGACCCCACTGACGCATGAAAAGGACCAGCTCATCGGGGTCCTCGCACAGCTTGTTGTGGGCAGGAGCGGTCCGCACGCCCCGGGTGCCCCGGAGGACGTCGGCGCCCGCACCGCCGCATCCCACGATGCGGCCCGGCATCCGGTCGACCCCGTCGATCGTCCGGTGGGCGCCGTCGCAGGCCAGCACGGTGCTGACCGACCGGGGTTCGGCGATGCGCGCGGCGCTGCCTCCCTCGCCGAGGACCAGTGCCGTACGACCGTTCGCCGCTTCGCTGAGCAACGTGTTGTTCTCCACGTACAGCCCGAGCGGATCCCCGTCGTACCCGCTGAACACGGCGCTGGTGGCGATGTCGAAGAAGGATCCGTTGACTGCGGCCACCGCCCGGACCCGGTTCGCCATGGCCCGCACGGTCTCCGCCGTGTCCAGCCGGTCCCCGTGGACCGCGCCCACCCGTACCTGCGCGGACGGCAGGACGGACAGCACCTGATGGCGCACGGGGCCCGCGTTCGGCAGCCGGACGGTGTACTCCCGGTATGTGACACCTGCGGGCAGCCGGCCGATGGGTTCCGGCGAGCGAGGAGACGCCCAGGCCGTGGCCCGGCCGGTGCCGGAGCTGTCCCGCGTGCTGCACCCGGCCAGGGCCCAGATCCCCGTGACGGCTCCCATGGCGAGAAACCGCCTGCGTCTCATCTCGTACGGGCGCCGGGCAGCACCCCGGGAATGTTGTCGAGGTCTCCCGCGTACACGGTCACCTCGGACCAATTGCGGTGGCCCGCCGGGTTCTCGTAACAGACGGAGAACCGGTCGTATCCGGTCGCTCCCGGAACTCCCGTGTAGGTGACGCTTCCGTCCGGCACCGCGCTGACCGCGCCGTACTGGGCGAGCCCCACGCCGACCACCCGCAGGCCCGCCTGCGCGGCGGCCGGATCGGGGCCGATGACCGCATAGCCGCCCGGCGGAATGGCCAGGCTGCGGCCCGGTACCCAGGCCCGTCTGACCCGGTATCCCGCGTCTGTGACCTGTGCGGACGACACCAGCTTCTCGCCGGCGTACGACATCACTCCGACGCACACCTTGGGCAGCAGGACCGCGCCTTCCGGTGCGTCGTCGTTGACCTTGAGGACCGCGGTCACGGCGCGCGGTTCGTCTCCGCGGGCATAGGTCGCGAAGCGTCCGTTGGGGAGGTGGCCCAAGCCCTGAAGGTTGGTCATCGTGGCGTGTTCGGCAACGACATCGTCGAATATGTAGCCATACGCGCGGTAGGGTCCGCCGGAGGGCAGCACGCTCAGGTGCAGCGCGATCTCCTGGCCGGGGACGACGGCAATCGCGGGGTCCGCATCGGCATGCAGTTCCAGGACCGCCGACACCGCGGTGCGCTCGGGATGCGCGACCTGGATCCGCGCCAACAGATACCAGTCACTCATTTGACCACCTCCAGGGTCCGGGTTCGCGTCAGTTCGTCGAAGACGTGGTCCGTCGGCCATTCCACGGCGTCCTCGGGAAACCGGGCGCGCTCAAGACGGTCGAAGCAGCCGGGCTCCAGCATCGAACGCGCCCGCATCTCGGAGGCGATGAAGCGCGCGCATTCGATCGCCCCGGCCACCTTGAGATGAGTGTTGTCGGCGACACCGTCGGGATAGTTGGGATGCTCGCCGGCAGCAAGGTAGAGGAAGATCTCGTGTGTGCCCTGAGATCCTGCCCGGCGCCACCACCGCACGCTCCACTCGTTGAGGTCGATCAGCGGTACGGACTTCTCGGCCGCGATCTCCTTCATCGCCAGCGGATAGACGCCCAGCAGCCGACGGAGATTGCCCTGTGCGTCGAAGACCCTGCGCTCGTGGCTGGTGACCAGGATCGGGTGGGCGCCCCGGTCACGTACGCCGTCCACACAGTTGCGCAGGTAGCCCTGGTACTCCTTGAAGGGCTCCGTGTAACGGCCCTGCCCCGGCTTCATGTCGATGAGCCCGAAGGAGAACAGCACCAGGTCACCCGGTCTGGCCTCGCGCAGAATCCAGGCCAGCCTGCCGCGTTCCACGAAGCTCCGTGAACTCGCGCCTGCTCGCGCACAGTTGATGACTTCGGCACCCCGGATGAAGAGCGGAAGCGTCTGGCCCCAGCCCGCCATCGGCGCGAAGCTGCGCTGGCGGCCGGTGACGCTGGAGTCCCCTGCCAGAAACACTCTGCGCGATGGGCCGCCCATCACGCCCGCTCCTTGTCGGAGTTCTGGCCGCGGAAGCCCTGTCCCGAAGCGTTCAACGACTGTCGTGCCCTTGGTACGTCCGACGCCCGGCTGCTCTCGACGGCCGACTCCAGTTCGTCGATGGCACGGAAGACACGTTCCGAGTTATTGGTGTCCCGGCGGCCGAAGAACTCGTCGACCCGGGCCCGGTACTGCGGCTCCACGGCGAAGTTCCGCTGCACCGTGTCGATGATCTCCCGCACGGTGGAATCGACGTCCCGGCAGACCGGGCCGAACCCGTCCCGCTCGAACTCGTAGTAGCCGCGCTTGTAGTGGTTGCCGTAGAAGTCCTCTTCATCGAAGGGCGTGTACACGATGGGGGTGCCCATGTACGCGACGTCGAAGAAGACCGATGAATAGTCGGTGACCAGGAGCGAGCACTCGCGCATCGCCAACTGCACATCACGGCCGTCCCCGGTGACCGTCACCGACGGGTGGTCGATACGGAAGTGGTGCAGGTACGGACGGATCTCGTAGTGCGGCATGAACTCCAGCTCCACGCCGCACTGTTCGAGCACGTTCAGCAGGCGCTCGTCACGCAGCAGGGTGGAGAAGAAGCGGAAGTACTCCGAGGCTGCGAACGGGATCTTCGCCTTGGCTGCCTTGTCGTACGAGGGCGCCACGATGTCCCGTCGCCAGGTGGGCATCAGCAGGATCCGGGGGCGTTCGGAGCGTACCGGCTTCAGCGCGTCGAAGCGCGGGAACCCTGCGGCGGCGACCCGTGCGTAGCCGTAGCCGCAGTGCTCGGCGAAGTACGAGCGCTCCGCCTGACCCACCGTCAACAGCAGGTCCACGCTGGTGACCTGGTGGTGCACCGAGGGCGCCACATCGTTGTAGGTGACCCCGTGCTGAAGGAAGACCCTGCGATAGTTCAGCAGATCGCCGTAGCCGCGCAGGAAGGAGCTCTTGCTCAGCTCGGGGAAGCCGAGGTACGCCTCCAGGTCGTACGGATTGATGAGCCTCTTGGCGTGCAGCAGATAGATCCGGTACTTGCGGGACGTCCGGTCCAGGACATGACCGTACGGGGCCACCTTGGCCCGGTCCTTGGCGTCACCGTTGATCGCGTAGTAGACCTTGCGGCGCGGGTGGTTCTCCCTGATCCAGCGGAACAGGTGGTACGCGTTGTCCTGCGCGGTGTCCGCCCGCTCACCGATGATCCAGATGTTCTTGCGGTGCAGTCGCGGATAGCTCAGCAGGTAGGCGAGCCGGGTGCGCCAGCCGGGGCGGCCGGGCAGCGCGGCCCGGGCCTGGCGCAGCAGGTGCCACAGCCGGCCGCGGAGCTTCTGTCCCGCGCCGGTGAAGTACCGGAAGACCACGGAGTCGTCGTTGCGCACGGTGAGCCACAGACGGTCCCTGCCGATGCGGCGCATACCCTTGAAGCGGTGCAGCATCAGACGCGCGCCGACCTGTGCGTCCACATGGCGTTCGCCGTCATGGAATCGCAACGTGACCGTGAGGTCGCGGCCGGAGAGCGGGGCGAGGACCGCGGGGTCCGCCGAGGCGCGCCAGCCGCCGAACCAGTCGCGCTCCTTGCGGACCCGCCAGCGGTCGCGGCGGTAGACCTGCTCCGCCGGGATGGCGACGGACTGCTTTCCGTCCGTGCAGACCAGCTCGAAGCGGTTGGTGAAGAGCTGGGCGATGTCCACCCCCGTGAGCGTCATCACACCCTCGAACTGCAGCTCGCCGTCGCGGTACCGGACGCTTTCCAGCACGCCCCGCTGCCGCTCCACGCGCAGCAGCCTGGACGCCACCGGATCGGTGGCGAGCTGCCGGTACATCCCCTGCTCGTCCAGCCGGACCTTCGGCTCGTACTCGGCGTAGCCGAACGGGTCGCAGAAGAGCTCGAAGTTCCGGGTCCGCACGGCGTGGTGCTGCACCCGGGACACGGGGTGGACGACGTACTGGAGGAGCATCTCCTCAGGAACCCTGGCGTAGACGTTGCAGAGCTCGTCGAAGGCATCGGCGATCTCGGCCCGGTTCATGATGCGGTGGCAATTGCGCAGGTACGGCTGGTACGAGCGCACCACGAACCGCTGGATCAACCGGGCCGACGGTGCCTCGATCCGATAGGCGAAGTCCAGCAGGAAGCTGTTGAGCCGGAGCCGTTGCCGGGCCTTGGCAGGATCGTTCCATTCGACGTCGAAGAGCGAGTCGTTCTGGGCCGGATCACGGTCGAAGTACACGTAGCGGTCCACCATGCTGAATCCGCGGGCGGTCAGCATGGCCATCACGCTCAGCCAGGTCTCGGCGAACGCGCCCCCGTCGGTGGGCTTCAGCCCGTGTCCCCGAAGCAGGGAGACACGGAAGAGCTTGTTGCCGAGGTCGGTCGAGAAGACCATGTGGGGCGCCTTCCTGACCAGGTCGGTCAGGCCCTTCGCCCCCTTGCCGAAGTACCGCTTCCACGGCTCGTCGGCATTGCGCCGCGGCCCCGGAAAGGTGTCGTAGTTACCGATGGCCACATCGACGTCGTGCTTCACCGCGGACTCGGTGAGCTGCCTCAGGCAGTCGGCTCCGAGGATGTCCCGGGCCCGCGCGAACAGCACGTAGGGCGCCACGACCCTGGCGAGACCCTGTTCGTAGGCGACCGCCGCCCCCTGGGCGCTGAGCCGCAGCACGCTCGCGTTGCGGTAGAACTCGGCAAAGTTGTCCAGCAGCTCCGCCGTACTGTCCGTGGAGCCGTCGTCGGCGAACACGACCTGTGTCTCGGCGAAAAGGGTCTGTGCCGCGAGGGAGTGCAGGAATTCGTACAGATGGTGCTCGTCGTTGTGGCAGTGCACGACAACAGAGGCGCGGTACACACTGCGGGCGGACAGTGGCGCGGGCTCCTCGCTCCCCTGCCACCAGTGCCAGGGTGTGCCCCGGCGGGTGTCCTGCTGGGTGCGTTCGCTTGTCTCCGGACGCAGCGCGACGTTGCCACTGACCGTCTCGTACATCTCGATCAGCCCGGACGGACACTCGTAGCGCTCGCGGGAGACGTCGATTCCGTGGATCGCCACCGTCGTGGTCGCCCGTGCGCCCCCGTGGCGTACCTGGACGAAGAGGTTCCACACTCCGTCGTTCGCGGCCGCGCCGACGCTGGATCCGAGGTCCAGGGTCGCCTGGTAGTGGACCCGGTGGTCGTCGGTCTCGATCGCGTTGACCGGGAAGACGTGGTCGCTCTTGGTGGTGCGCAGGCGAAGCACCGCCTTGAGCTCGACCTTGCCACCACTGGAGAAGCGCCCGAACTGGTTCAGGATGTACCCGGACAGGCGGAGCTCGCTGCCCCTGATCTCCAGCTCGGTCGCCTGGTTGAAAAGCCGGGCATCGGCGAGCGGCTTGTCCGTCAGATCCAGATCGGTGACATCGAGGAAACGTTTCGCCTGCGGAAAATGCAGGAGCGAATCCGACCAGTAGACGCGTCCGTCACTCTCGACCAGGTCCGAGCTGAGCACGCTGCGCCGCTGCGCGTAGTCCGAGACGGACAGCGCGAGATCCACCCGCTCATGGATGAGGCAGAAGGCCCGGACCCGCTCCATCACACCGCACAGGTCGTACACGGAAGGTTCGAGCGATCGCAGATACGGCGCCACCACGGCGACGAATCCCTGCCGGTACCGCTCGTCTCCGGCACGCAGCTCGCGCGCGTACAGATGCAGGTCGTGCGAGAGGAACTTCACCGCCTTGTGTGCGAGGAGTTCGTGCTCGCCCACCTGGCGCAGGAACGCATCGGTGTACTGATGGACGGCGACCCGGTCCTGAATGCTGCGCAGCTCGCCGCGGCGATTGGTGATGGAGGGGGCCGCAGAGTCCCGCTCCCACATCCAGCGGTAGACGGGAGCGACAAGGAAGGTGATCGAGGCGGCCCGGTAGTTGGCGAGCGTCGAGAAGTAGGTGTCCTCGTAGTAGACACCCTCGGGGAACCGGACGCCGTTGTTGTGCAGGAAGTCCAGCCGGTACAGCTTGCCGGCTGCGATGGGGTCGTCGAAGAGCTGAGGCAGTGCGCGTAGCCCCGCCACGGTGCGTTCCGTGGTGTAGAGCTGGGGCTGCCAGACGGTGGATTCCTTCGTGTTGAGGTTGACCCGCAGCGCCCGGCCTGCCGTAATGTCCGAACCCGTGGTCACGGCCGAGGCCAGCAGCTCCTCGCATGCCTTGAGCGGAAGCTCGTCATCGGCGTCGAGGAACATGACGTACTGACCGGAGGCGGCCATGATGCCGTTGTTGCGCGGGGCGCCGACGCCGCCACTGTTCTGCGGACGCTCGATGATCTTTACGCGGCGGTCGCCGGCTGCGAATTCCCGGGCCACACCGAGAGTTCCGTCGACGGACGCGTCATCCACGACGATCACTTCGATATTGCGGTGCGTCTGCGCGAGAGCGGAGCGCAGGGCCCGGCCGAGCGTGGCACTCGCGTTGTAGGCCGGTACGACCACCGAAACGACGAAGAGGGACGGGTCGACAGGCGAACTCATCGTACGGACCCTTCGTTTTCCGCCCAGTAGGGCAGCACTCTGAGCTGCTGCGTCTCAATGTCCTGAGGATGGTGCGAATACGGCTGGGGGTACGGCTGGAACCCCAGGTCGTCGTCCTGCTCGGGCAGCGGGAACTGCTGGACCAGGGCCGCCTGCTGGTCCTCGACGGCATCGGCCGCGCGGCGGTGGCGGCCCCTGTGCAGATGCTCGGCGATGACCCCCGCGGTGGACGGCGCGGGCGCGAGCTTCTCCATGAGCCGGGTGAAGTCACGGGTGGACAGCCAGAACTTGTACATGATCACAAGCTCGAAGAGACCGAGCGCCAAGGCCGAAATCGCCGTCGTCCACAGGATCTGGCCGATCAGCGGCGCCACGATGAAGATGAACATCTGGAACTCGATGCCGCTGATGAGGTGCGGCCGGATACGGCTGCGCAGCAGTGCCTGGCGGAATCGGGTGTACCAGGGGAAGCGATGGCGGAACTGGGCGTGCAGGTCGACCACGTCGCCACTCTGCTGCTTCAGGACCTCGGCCTCCACGCCGGGGTTCTCCCTGAGCAGGTCCTCGATGAAGACCACCTTGGGCTGCTTTGGCTCGGACTGCGCACGGTGCGCGGCGGCCGACGCCTCCCGCTCGGCCTGCTCGTCCTCCAGCGCCTTGCGTTCCAGCGTGACCTTCTCGATCTTCATGCGCATGGACATGCGCATCTTGTAGATCTGCAGAGCGTCGACGTACCTGAGCATGTCAAGAAAGACGACGGCCAGGGCGGCGAGCAGGTAGAGCTCGTTGTGGGTGCGGAGGTACTGACCGCCCATCAGGGCGAGTGCGCAGAAGAGCACCCGGATGCGGTCGAATACGTAGTCGAGCCAGCCCCCGAACACGGTGCCGTTGCCCTTGAGACGCGCCAGCTTGCCGTCGATGCAGTCGAGGATGAAGCTCAGGTGGTAGAGGGCGGCCCCGATGACCAGGGACCAGGTGTCGCCTTTGAGGAAGAAGTAGGCCGAGCCGAGGCCGACGAAGAGCGCGGACCAGGTGACCCTGTTCGGAGTGATGAACTTGAACTTGGCCATCACGATCAGCATGCGGGTCGCCACGGGGTCGACCAGCAGGACTGTCCACCAGGCGTCGCGCTTCTTGCATGTCAGCTTCTGAACAGCACGCAGTGACAGCTTCCCCATAACCCCTCAGACCCGACTTACCGTGAGCAACGCGGCCCCAGCTGCCTGAAAGAACACGCGATCAAGGGGGCATTCACATCATGGACACAGGAGATTCACCTGTGATCCACATAAAGACAGGACGAGACCATAGCAAGTTCAAGGCCAAACTAAAACTGTCAAATGCTGCCACGGGGGCGACCAGGGCAGATTTTACCGGGACATGCCCCTTATCTGACTAAACGGTGGCCCATGGAGCGAAAGCCAGCCCACTCGCGCCGGGCTCCTGACGTGCGATTCTCAGCCGGCCGTCGGTTCCCAGCAACGCGATGACCGCACGGCCGTAGCCGTCCACCGCCACGGCCGGGGGCACCAGCGAGGTCTCCCCGGCGTCGAACCACCACACACCGCTCTCCGGCCGCCCATCCGGGTGGGCCCCCACGGCACACGCTCCCGCGTGCCCCGATCTGGCCAGCACCGTACAGCCCCAGCCCTGGATCTCCACTCCGGAGACCGCCGCCAGCGGTCCGGCTCCGTCCGCACCTCCCAGACTGACCGGGCCCGCCCCCGGGATCTCCACGCAGACCTCATTGGTGCCGGAGTACCGGTAGCGGAGCGTCCCCGCCTCAGGCGCCGCCGACAAGGTGCCGGGATAGGGACTCACATGGGTCGCAGAGTCCAGCGTCCAGTCCCCACCCGGCGCCTCCTGGTGCCAGCGGACCGCGGACGCCGAGTCCCTGGTCCTGGCCCAGACCTCGGCACCGCCGGGCCTGCCGGGCAGCGCGATCAGCTCATCGGCGACGGCCGCGCCGCGCAGATGCTGCCAGCCGCTCCACCGCCCGTCCGGCGACTGCCGGCGAGTGCTGACACCGTGACCGAAGTTGCGTACGAAGACGTGCAGATTCCCCGCAGTGTCGAAGGCCGCCGCAGGGAAGCCGACCTCCCGCGCCTTGGACCGGTCGTTGGCGTTCGGGTTGCCGACTGAGTGCCACGGGCCGATGGGGCGCCCGGTCTGGTACTGCGTCGCGTGCACCAGATCGACATGCTCCTTGCCGTCCGCGCGCTTCCTGCGACGCAGACCGAGCAGGTGCGCGTATCCGTTGGCGTCCTGCACGACGGTGATACCGGGAAGAAGGTCGGGGCCCTCCAGCAGCTCGGGCCCGCTCCACTCGTCCCTCCCCGGCGACCGCTCGGTCCAGCGGAGCACACCCGCCGCGGACGGCAGATAGGCGGTGAGCCGGCCGTCCGCACCCCTGATGAGCCATCGGCTCGGCAGCGGATGGCGTGTGCACGCCTGCGCACCGAGCCGCGGGTCCGTCCCGGCCCGATGGCAGTTCACGAAGACCGGGAAGTCGCACTCCCCCTGGTACCTGCGGGCCGCGGCGATCGATGCCCGCGCCACGCTGCCCCGCAGCGGCGGCTCGGCGATCACCGGTCGCTTGGCCTCCGCGTCGAACGAGACATGCGCGGGATCGGGGTCGAGCGTCCGCACCCGCAGCGGGCGCAGTTCACGTAGCGCGTCGAGCACGAGCGCCGTGATCTTTCCCACCTCGGCGTCGATGACCCAGGGATCGTTCGGCACCTGGACGCCTCGCCGGCCGCAGTCCGCCACGGCCCGGTCGAGCGCCGCACGCTCATCGGCCGTGCCCGGCTGGGCACAGACGATGTCGACCACCGAGCCGTGCTCCTCCGTCGCCAGCAGTGCCAAGGCGTCTCCGGGCGTCGCAACCACGATCGCCGCACCTCCAAAGCCGCCGGCCGGGGCTGTTCCCGCACGGTCCGGCGCCGCCCTGCCGCGCCCCCCTCGGCGCTCCCCTCTGCGTGCCATCCGCCCGATGATCCCCTCTGAAGTGGAACCGGGATTTCAGACACACCCCGGCTTCCAAGAAGATATGCACTCTCCCTTCCCGTCGGGAAATCTGTCTATAGTGCTCCAGCATCCGATCGATCAGCACATGCGCGATCAATTGGTGCCCGCCTGCGATTCCGTCGTCCGGGGAGCCTCCGACGCCGTGGCCGGCGGACCCGTGCCATCCCCCTCCTCCGGCTCCCGCAGCCGATCGGCCGGGAGGGGCCGACTCGCCTCAGTGGTTACCCCACTGACCCAGGGGCCCAGACGATGACGAGCTGTGTGTATGTCTGACGACTCCGATCTGCATTCCCGCCGTAAGCCCAGTAGCCGCAAAGCCCGGAAGATGCGCACGCGCGGACAGCGCATCAGGCGTGGCATCCTCTTCACCCTGCTCGCACTCGTGGTGGCCGCAGGCGGCACCGTCTACTGGCTCTACAGCCGTCTGGACGGCAACATCAAGGGCGTCGACATCAACAAGGCGCTCGGCGACGACCGTCCCGAGAAGCTCCCCACCAGCGGTCAGAACCTCCTGGTCCTCGGTTCGGACTCGCGGGCCGGTGCGGAGAACAAGAAGCTGGGCGGCGGCGGCAATGTCAGCGGTGCCCGCTCGGACACGGCGATGGTGGTCCACATTCCCGAAGGCCGGAGCAAGGCTGTCGCAGTCTCCATACCTCGCGACACGCTGGTGACCCGGCCCGAGTGCACCAAGGCCGACGGCTCGACCCTCTCCTCCGCGAACCGGGTGATGTTCAACTCCGTCTACTCGCTGGCCGGTCCGGCCTGCGTGGTCAAGACCGTCGAGAGCATGTCCAAGGTACGCATCGACCACTACCTGGAGATCAACTTCGCCGGGTTCAAGGATCTGGTCGACGCCATCGGCGGCGTCACCGTCGACGTACCGCAGGACATCCACGACAAGTCGTCCGGGCTGGACCTCACCGCCGGCCCGCACAAGCTCAACGGCACCGAGTCCCTCGCCTATGTGCGCACCCGGCACGGCATCGGCGACGGCAGCGACCTCGGCCGCATCGGTCTCCAGCAGCAGTTCATGCTGGCCCTGCTGAGCGAGGTGAAGTCGCAGGATCTGCTGGGCAGTCCGACGAACTCGTACAAGATCGCCGACTCGGTCACCAAATCGCTGACGACCGACTCCGGGCTGGACTCGCTGACGTCGCTTGCGGAGTTCGCCCGCTCGATGGACGGCGTCGACCCGGGCTCGATGGAGACGATCATGCTGCCCGTCGAGTACGACAAGCAGGACCCCAACCGTGTCGTGGCGGCCCAGCCGCAGGCCGGTGAGCTGTGGAAGGCGGTCCGGAAGGACGCCACCATTCCCGAGTCCGCCAAGAAGTCCCCCGCCACCGGCGGTTGATGACGGTTCCATCCGGCATGCGGATGCGGCGGTGCACCGGGGTGAGCGCCCCCGGCGCACCGCCGCATCATCCGTTTCGTGCCACCGTCAGCGACGCGCCTCGGGGTGGTACAGGCACCAGCCCTCCCAGGCCGAGGCGACCATCTCACGCACATCGTGTCGGGCCGCCCAGTCCAGTTCCTTGTGCATGCGGTCGGCTGAGGCCACCACCCGGGCCGGGTCGCCCGGACGGCGGGGGGACACCGTCGGCTCCGCCGCCGGTCCGTATCCCGTGACCTCTCCGATCAGCGAGATCATCTCGCGGACCGAAACACCCTCACCGCGGCCGATGTTGACGGTCAGATCGGTCCCTTCTCCGCGCTCCCCCAGGGCGCGCGCCACGCAGACGTGGGCGGAGGCCAGGTCCTCGACATGGATGAAGTCACGGACGCAGGTGCCGTCAGGGGTGGCGTAGTCGTCGCCGAAGATCACCGGTGCCCGGCCCTCGGTGAGCTTCTCGAACACCATGGGGATCAGGTTGAAGACGCCCGTGTCGGCAAGCTGCGGGCCGGCCGCACCTGCGACGTTGAAGTACCGGAGCGAGGCGGTCGCCATCCCATGGGCGGCACCCGTCGCACGCACCATCCACTCGCCGGCGAGTTTGGTCTCGCCGTACGGATTGATCGGAGCACACGGAGTCTCCTCGCTGACCAGATCGACGTCGGGGAGGCCGTACACGGCGGCGGACGAGGAAAAGAGGAAGCGGCGCGCGCCAGCCGCCGTGACGGCTTCGAGGAGGTTCTGCAGCCCGTGCACGTTCTCCCGGTAGTAGTGGAGCGGGCGGGCCACCGACTCCGCGACCTGCTTCTTCGCGGCAAGGTGGACGACCCCGTCGATGCCGAACTTCGCGAGGGTCCGGTCCAGGGCGTCACGGTCGAGCGTCGACCCCTTGACGAAGGGCACGCCCTCGGGCACCCGGTTCACATTCCCCGTGGACAGGTCGTCGTAGACGACAACCTGTTCGCCCGCATCGAGCATCGCCCTTACAACGTGGGCCCCGATGAATCCAACACCACCTGTGATCAGCCAAGTCATCAGGTCATACTAAGGGCTGTCCCGCCAGGGATTACGGGACAGCCCTTAGCCACGGGACGGGGCATGCCGGACGCTCCGCGGCTACCGGGCATCGCCCTGCGCCACCCGGCTGTGCCGCCGCCCGTACGCGAAATAGATGACCACACCGATGGCCATCCAGAGGGCGAACCGAAGCCAGGTCTCGGCCGGCAGATTGAGCATCAGCCAGACCGAGGCTGCCACCGAGAGGATCGGGATCAGCGGCACCCACGGGGTGCGGAACGCGCGGGGCAGATCGGGGCGGGTGCGACGCAGCACCATGACGCCCAGGGCTACGACGACGAACGCGAAGAGCGTGCCGATGTTCACCAGCGTCGCCAGTTCGTTGATGCTCGTGAAGCCCGCGACGATCGCGATGATCGCGCCGAGCAGGATGGTCGGGCGGTACGGGGTGCGGAAGCGAGGGTGCGTCACGGAGAAGAACCGCGGGAGCAGACCGTCGCGGCTCATCGCGAAGAACACCCGGGTCTGCCCGAGCAGCAGGATCAGACAGACCGTGGTGAGGCCGATCGCGGCGCCGAAGCTGATGAATCCCGCGTAGACGGGATGACCGACGTCCTTGAAGGCATCGGCCAGCGGGGCCTCGACCGACAGGTCGCTGTAGTGCTCCATGCCCGTGACCACCAGTGACACGCCGACATAGAGCACGGTGCAGATGAAGAGCGAAGCGAGGATGCCACGTGGCATGTCACGTTGCGGAACCTTCGTCTCCTCGGCGGCGGTGGCCACCACATCGAAGCCGATGAAGGCGAAGAAGACGACGGAGGCGGCGGTGAAGATGCCCATGACGCCGAAGTTCGTGGGCGCATAGCCGAACATCAGCTGGACCAGCGGCGCGGTCAGTCCGGAACCGGAAGGCTGCAGCTGTGCCTCGGGGATGAAGGGCGAATAATTGGCAGCCTTGACGAAGAACCCTCCAGCCACGATGACGATCAGGACCACGGCAAGCTTGATGGCGACCACAACCGTGGTGACCCGGGCGGAAAGCTTCATGCCGAGCACCAGCACAACGGTCAGCACGAGCACCAGGACGAAGGCCAGGATGTCGAAGCCGAATCCTTTCGCCACATCGGGTCCGGAGAGCACTTCGGGCACGCTCCAGCCGAAGTTGTCCACCAGTGAGCGGACATAGCCGGACCAGCCGACCGCCACCACCGCCGTGCCGAGTGCGAACTCCAGCACCAGGTCCCAGCCGATGATCCAGGCGACCAGCTCGCCGAGCGAGGCGTACGAGAAGGTGTAAGCGGAGCCGGCGACCGGGACGGTGGAGGCGAACTCGGCATAGCAGAGCGCGGCCAGGGCGCAGACGATGCCCGCGACCACGAAGGCGAGGGCGGTGGCGGGGCCCGCGGTCTCCTTGGCGACCTTGCCGGTGAGCACGAAGATGCCGGTGCCGATGATGACGCCCACTCCGAAGACCGTGAGGTCCAGCGCGGAGAGGGACTTCTTGAGCGCGTGCTCCGGTTCCTCGGTATCGCGGATGGACTGTTCGACCGTCTTGGTCCGGAACAGTCCGCCACTGCTGGGTGGTGTGTCCTGCTGGGCAGTCACCGGCGTACCTCCACGCACTCGTCGTGTACGCCATGATTGGGACCGAGCCTTGAGCAAAGGGCTGTGTACCGAACGATTTCACGCGAATGGGCCGGTCGAACCACCCGTACGGGGTGGCCGACCGGCCCATTGGCGGCATCGCGAGCCGGTCGCGAGGACCGGGGTCGTACCGGTCAGTCGCGAACGGGCTCTATCACGGAGGCACTGTTCGTGCCCGCCCCGTAGCGGCCGTCCAGCTTGGCGACCAGGCCGGTGACCTGGCGGGCGATGTCCGGTGCGGTCAGCCCGATCTCGGCCATGACCTCCTTGCGGGAGGCGTGGTCGAGGAAGCGCGACGGGATGCCGAAGTCGCGCAGCGGTACGTCGACCCCGGCGTCGCGCAACGCCTGGGCGACGGCGGAGCCGACGCCGCCGGCCCTGCTGTTGTCCTCGACGGTGACGACGACCCGGTGCTGCTCGGCGAGCGGGGCCATGGCCTCGTCGACCGGCTTGACCCAGCGCGGGTCGACGACGGTCGTCGAGATGCCCTGGGCGTCCAGCAGACCGGCGATTTCCAGGCACATCGGGGCGAGCGCGCCGACGGAGACCAGGAGGACGTCCGGCCGGGTGGTGCCGGGCTCGCGCAGGACGTCCATGCCGCCGACCTTGCCGACGGCCTTGACCGCCGGGCCGACGGCGCCCTTGGAGAAGCGGACCACGGTCGGTGCGTCGTCGACCTCGACGGCCTCGCGCAGCTGGGCGCGGACCTGGTCGGCATCGCGAGGCGCGGCGATCCGGAGCGTGGGCACGCACTGCAGGATCGACATGTCCCACATGCCGTTGTGCGAGGCGCCGTCGGTGCCGGTGACACCGGCCCGGTCCAGGACGAAGGTCACACCGCACTTGTGCAGCGCGACATCCATCAGGACCTGGTCGAAGGCCCGGTTGAGGAAGGTGGCGTACACCGCGAAGACGGGGTGCAGTCCGCCGGTGGCGAGGCCGGCCGCGGAGACCGCGCCGTGCTGCTCGGCGATGCCGACGTCGTAGGTCCGGTCCGGGAACTCCTTCTCGAACTTGGTCAGGCCGACCGGCTGGAGCATGGCCGCGGTGATCGCGACGATGTCCCCCCGCTCCTTGCCGAGCTTGACCATCTCCTCGCCGAAGACGGAGGTCCAGTCGAGGCCCGAGGTGGCGACCGGGAGGCCGGTGTCGGGGTGGATCTTGCCGACGGCGTGGAAGCGGTCGGCCTCGTCGAGCAGGGCGGGGGTGTAGCCGCGGCCCTTCTCGGTGAGGCAGTGCACGATGACGGGACCGCCGAAGCGCTTGGCGCGCTGGAGCGCGGACTCCAGGGCCTCGATGTCGTGGCCGTCGATCGGGCCGACGTACTTCAGGCCGAGATCCTCGAACATGCCCTGCGGGGCGATGAAGTCCTTCAGCCCCTTCTTGGCGCCGTGCAGCGTCTCGTACAGCGGCTTGCCGACGACGGGGGTGCGCTCCAGGATGTCCTTGCCGCGGGCCAGGAAGCGCTCGTAGCCGTCGGTGGTACGGAGCGTGGCCAGGTGGTTGGCGAGGCCGCCGATGGTCGGGGCGTAGGAGCGCTCGTTGTCGTTGACGACGATGACGAGCGGGCGGTCCTTGGCAGCGGCGATGTTGTTCAGCGCCTCCCAGGCCATCCCGCCGGTGAGCGCGCCGTCCCCGATGACCGCGACGACGTGGTCGTCCTTACCCAGCACCTCGTTGGCCTTGGCGAGGCCGTCGGCCCAGCCGAGCACGGTGGAGGCGTGCGAGTTCTCGATGATGTCGTGCTCGGACTCGGCGCGGGAGGGGTAGCCGGACAGGCCGCCCTTGCTCTTGAGCTTCGAGAAGTCCTGGCGACCGGTGAGGAGCTTGTGCACATAGCTCTGGTGACCGGTGTCGAACAGCACCTTGTCCTTCGGTGAATCGAAGACCCGGTGCAGGGCGATGGTCAGCTCGACCACGCCCAGGTTGGGGCCGAGGTGGCCGCCGGTCTTCGAAACGGCGTCGACGAGGAAGGTCCGGATCTCTTCGGCGAGCTGGTCCAGCTGCTCGGGAGTGAGCCGGTCCAGGTCACGCGGTCCACCGATGCGGGTCAGCAGAGCCACCCGTTCCTCCTTGCGTTTGAGCCGGTCGAGCATGCCGATCCGATGAGTCTAATGTTCCGTTCGCGCGCGAGGTCATCGGGCGGGGCGTTCGGGACGTACTCAGTACATGACCGTGGCACCGTGCGTACACGCGGACGCAGCTGTGCCCGGCACCACGGAGGGTGCCGGGCACAGGAGAGCGGCCGTGGTCAGGCGCGGCCTGCGGACTTCTGGGTCTTGCGGGTGATCGAGTCGATGACGACCGTGGCGAGAAGCACACCACCGGTGATCATGTACTGGATCGGGGTGGCGATGCCCTCCAGGGCGAGGCCGTACTGGATCGAGGTGATCACCATGACACCGAGCAGCGCGTTCCAGGTGCGGCCGCGGCCGCCGAAGAGGCTGGTGCCGCCGATGACGGCCGCCGCGATGGCGTTCATCAGCAGGTCGCCGGTGCCCGCGCTCTGGTTGGCCGCGGCGATCTTGGAGGCCAGGAACAGGCCGCCGATGGCCGCGAACGTCCCGGCGATGGCGTAGACGGAGATACGGATCGCCGTGACGTTGATACCGGCTCGGCGCGATGCCTCGACGCTGCCGCCGAGCGCGAAGATCTTGCGGCCGTAGGCGGTACGGCGCAGCACGAAGTCCGTGGCCACCAGGAACGCGAGGAAGATCACCAACGCGAGCGGCAGGCCCTTGTACTGGTTGAGCACATAGGCGACGACCAGGGCCAGGACCGCGAGCAGGCCCGTGCGCACCAGGATCTCGGTGAGCGGCCGGGAGGGGATGCCCGCCGCCTCACGCCGCCGGTTCTCGAAGAACGTGCTGAGGAAGTACACCACCGCGGCACATACGGCCAGACCGTAGGCGGCCGCCACATCGGTGAAGTAGTACGTGGTCAGATGCCCGACGACGCCTTCGGAGTCCAGGTTGATCGTGCCGTTACTGCCCAGGATCTGGAGCATGAAGCCCAGCCAGAACAGCAGGCCGGCCAGGGTCACGGCGAACGCGGGGGCGCCGACGCGGGCGAAGAAGAAGCCGTGGAGGGCGCCGATGACCGCGCCGCTGGCGATCGCGACGAGAATCGCGAACCACTCGTTCATGCCGTGCGTGACCGTGATCACGGCGACGACGGCGCCCGAGACACCACTGACCGAGCCGACCGAGAGGTCGATCTCACCGAGCAGCAGCACGAAGACGATACCGACGGCGATCATGCCCGTGCCGACCATCGTGACGGAGATGTTGCTCAGGTTCTCCGCCGAGAGGAAGTTCGAGTTGAGGCTCTGGAAGATCACCCAGATGATCAGCAGGCCGAGCACGACGGGCAGGGATCCCAGGTCCCCGGCCCGTATCTTGCGCTGGAACTCCGACACATAGCCCTTGAAGCCCTGCTCGCGTACGAGCAGCCGGGGGTCCACCGCGGTGACGGCGCCCTTGGCGGCCTCGGCCGTGGGGACGGTGGTCTTTTCGGTGCTCACTTCTGAACCTCCGCGTTGCGCGCCGCACGACGGGTCACGGCGTTCTCCGTGGCTCCGGTGATGGCGGAGATGATCTCTTCCTGCGACGTGCTCTTCACATCGAAGACGCCGTTGTTGCGGCCGAGGCGGAGTACGGCCACCTTGTCGGCCACGGCCTTGACGTCCGCCATGTTGTGGCTGATGAGGATGACCGCGTGGCCGCGCTCGCGCAACCGCTCGACCAGGTCGAGGACTTGGGCGGTCTGCTCGACACCGAGCGCCGCGGTGGGCTCGTCCAGGATGACGAGCTTGGGCTCGCCGAGCATCGAGCGCGCGATCGCGACGGTCTGACGCTGACCGCCGGAGAGCGAGGCGATCGGAATGCGCACACTGGGGATGCGGATGGAGAGAGTGCTGAGCAGTTCGCGCGAGCGGCGCTCCATCTCCACCTCGTCGAGGATGCCGCGCCTGCGCAGCTCCCGGCCGAGATAGAGGTTGCCGACGACATCGATGTTGTCGCACAGCGCAAGGTCCTGGTACACCGTCGCGATGCCCAAGTGCTGGGCGTCCTGCGGCTTGTTGACCTGGACGGGCCTGCCTTCCCACTCGATGACGCCGTCATCGATGGGGTGCACACCGGCGATCGTCTTGACCAGCGTCGACTTACCGGCTCCGTTGTCGCCCACCAGGGCGACGACCTCACCGGCGTGGACCTCAAGCTCTACGTCGGTGAGTGCCTGCACAGCACCGAATCGCTTGGAGACCCCTCGCAACGCCAGCACGGGCGTAGCGGACACATGAACCATCTCCTTCGCCGCCTGACCGGCGGGGATGCCACGCCTGGGGGAAGGCGCGGTGGTCGAGCAGAAGAGAACACAAGAGAGCAGAGAGCGGGGGAAGCGTTCCGCCCGGCGCCCCGCACGATAGCGGGACGGTTGATGTGCGGGGCGCCGGACAGGCTTCAATGGCTGCAAGTCGCGGAGGAATCAGCGGACTTGCTGCCTCGCAGAGCTCGGCCGGCCGGATTTCCGCGGAAGTCGGCCGACCGGTCTCGCGACGCGGGAGATCCCTACTTCAGGCCGAGCTTGTCGCAGGCGGCCTTGTACTTCGGGGTGCAGATCTCGCTCACCTGGTAGATGCCGTCCTTGAGAACGGTGTCCTGGATGTTCACCTTGGTCAGCGAGACGACCGGGATGATCAGCGAGGGGACCTTCTTGGTCGTCGGGCTGTCGACCGTGGAGGTCACGAGGGAGCCGAGCTTCTTGCCCTGGGCCAGCTTCACCGCCATCTCGGCAGCGACGGGGCCCTCCTGGACGTAGGGCTTGTAGATGCTCATGAACTGCTCACCGGAGACGATGCGCTGCACACCCGCGAGCTCGGCATCCTGGCCGGTGACCGGCGGGAGCGGGGAGATACCGGCGGCCTTGAGCGCGGTGATGCTACCGCCGGCCATGCCGTCGTTGGCGGAGTAGACACCGACGATCTTGTCCTTGCCGATGGCCGAGATCGCCGCGTCCATGTTGGCGTTGGCGTTCTCCGGCTTCCACTCCTTGGTGTCGTACTCCTTGCCGATGTCCACCTTGCCGTCGAGCTCGGCGTGCGCGCCCTTCTTGAAGTCGGCGGCGTTGGGGTCGGTGATCGCACCGTTCATCATGACGATCTTGCCGGACTTGGCCTTGTCGCCGAGCGCCTCCAGCAGCGCCTTGCCCTGGACGTGTCCGACCTGGACGTTGTCGAAGGAGACGTACGAGTCGATCGGCCCCTGCGCCAGGCGGTCGAAGGCGACGACCGGGATGCCGGCGTCGTGGGCCTTCTGGACCGAGGTCTTGATGGAGGCGGCGTCGACCGCGCCGACGATGAGCGCGTCGACCTTGTTGGTGATCATCGTGTCGACCTGCTGGGCCTGGGTCGGCGCGTCCTGCTTGGCGTTGAGGTACTGGACCTTGCCCTTGCCGTTGGTCAGCTCGCTGACCTTCTTCTCGATGAGCGGTTTGTCGAACTTCTCGTAGCGCGCGGTCTGGTTCTCCGGAAGGAGCAGACCGATCGTGATGTCGTCGCCCTTCTTGGCGCCCGACTCCGTGCTCTTCTTGCCATCGGCGTCCTTGGCACTGCCACAGGCAGCGAGGGACACGGCCATCGCGGTGGCGGCAACGGCAACAGCGGCACGACGCATACGCGTGTTCATTCTCGAACCTCCCTGACGAGGCCGCGACGTTGCGGCCGAGGTGGCTGGAAGTCAACTCGGCCGCGACGCCAGCGTCAAGGAGTAAATCCTTAACGAGATGACAACGGTGCCATTCGTTATCTAAGTGAAGGCAGGGCTGGCCGTCGGCAGGGTGCTTTCCAAAAGAGGCGAATCCCCCATCTCGCTCAGCACCAGGGCCAGCGCACCCAGCACCTCGGCCCGGCCGCCGAGCGCCCCGGGCAGCACCGAGAGCTGCCTGGCGGCGCTGGGAATGGCATAGCGGGAGACCGAGTCGCGGATCGGTGCGAGTACCAGCTCGCCCGCCTCGGCGAGCGAACCGCCGAGCACCACCCTGCTGGGGTTGAGCAGATTGCAGAGATTGGCCACCCCGCTGCCGATGTGCCGCCCGACGTCCCCGATCACCCGACGGCAGCCCGGATCGCCCTCGCGGGCCAGCTGGACCACCCGTTCCATGGTGAGATCGGGCCCGTGACCGGGCTGGAGCAGCGGCAGGACGTAGCGCGCGGCCGTGAACGTCTCCAGGCACCCCCGGTTGCCGCAGCGGCACACCGGGCCCGATTCGTCGAGCGTGATGTGCCCGATCTCACCGGCTGTGCCGCCCGGCCCCCGGTAAATGTGCCCGTCGATCACCAGACCGGCGCCGACACCGCTGGCGACCTTGATGTAGGCGAGGTCCTTGACCCCGCGACCGCTCCCCCAGACCAGCTCGCCGAGCGCCCCGAGGTTGGCGTCGTTGTCGACGTACACCGGCACGCCGAGGCGGCCTGCGAGCTCCTTGCTGGGGTTGATGCCCGTCCAGCCCGGCAGGATCGACGTGGAGCCCAGCGTGCCGGACTCGACGTCGATCGGGCCGGGAACACCGAGGCCGACCCCGATCACCTTGTCCGGGCTGATCCCGGTCGTCTCGATCAGCCGTCTGACCAGCCGCTCCGCCCGTCCGAACCCCTCCGCCGCCGAGGCGTCGACATCCATCGGCTCGGACTCCTCGGCGAGCACCTGGTGGGCGAGATTGCCGACCGCCACCCTCAGATGCGTATGCCCGAAGTCGACACCGATCACAATGCCCGCGTCACCGCTGAGCGAGACACTGCGGGCCCGGCGGCCGCCCGCCGAGGTGGGGGTCACCTCGACCGTGCCGCCGTCCTTCAGCTCCCGAACGATATTGGAGACGGTGGCCGCTGACAGGCCGGTGCTCCGTGCAATCTCCGCCTGGGTGAGCGAGCCGGCCATGCGTACCGCGCGCACGACCCGCTCAAGGTTGGCGCGATGCAGAGATGTCTGCGACCCCGGAGTCTCCATCGACTCTCTCACTCCTACCGTTTTCTCTAACATGTGAACTCTAAGCTGAGCGTTTTGGGGTGCTCCCCGTCAAGACCTTGAGCGTGCGAAGCCTCGGATGAGCACGGCGCCCGCACCCGAGGCGACCTCCTGCACACGCGAACCGCCCGCCGGCCATGCGCCGGCG
>NZ_JBEOVN010000096.1:0-26684 GCF_040295565.1 Streptomyces sp. NPDC002785
GCGGACCCGAGAACCACTACAAGGGCTGCACCCGTATCACCAGCCGAAACGCCGAGCATTGCGCCGCAGATCGAACCTCTAACCGAACGGCATTGGTCCTAGGCGCGGTTCAAATAGGCGAGTCGGGGATGGGCCCTCGTGTACCCGTCGAGGAGGCGTCCGGCCACGGTCACCGAGTCGACCAGCGGGTGCAGCGCGAAAGCCTTCACGGCGGCGGCGCGTGAGCCGCTCTCCGCCGCGTCGAGTACCGCGCGTTCAACGGCCTTGACCGCGGTGACCAGACCGACGGCGTGGTACGGAAGCGGGTCGACTGCGACGGGACGGGCGCCGTTAGCGTCGACCAGGCACGGCACCTCGATGACAGCGTCCGCGTCGAGCACGGAAAGCGTCGTGCGGTTGCGGACGTTGAGGATGAGCGAGGTCCGTTCGTTGCGGGCGACGGCCCGCATGAGGGCGAGGGCCACCTTCTCGTAGCCACCGGACTCCAGATCGCTCTCGTCCCGCTCGCCGACCCCGGCAACCTCCCGGTTCTCCGACATATAGGTGGCTTCGCGTTCGGCGCGGGTGCGGTCCCAGGCCGCCAGTGCGGGGGCGGCCGGGTCCTTGACCCGGGCGTAGAAGCCCTCCTGCTGCTCGCGGAGAAAGGCGCCGCGGGTCTGCTCGGCCTCCTGGTAGGCGCGCACGGCTTCCCGGTTGAAGTAGTAGTAGTGCAGATACTCGTTGGGGACGGCGCCCAGCGACTGCAGCCAGTCGACGCCGAACAGTCTGCCTTCCTCGAAGGAACCGAGGAGCCCCGGATCCGCCAGCAGCCGCGGGAGTTCGTCGCGGCCGTCGACATGCAGCCCGCGGACCCAGCCCAGATGGTTGAGGCCGACGTAGTCGATCCGGGCCCGGTCGGGGTCGGCGCCGAGCACCCTGGCGATACGGCGACCGAGGCCGACCGGGGAGTCGCAGATGCCGATGACCCGGTCGCCCAGGTATCGGGACATGGCCTCGGTGACCAGGCCGGCCGGGTTGGTGAAGTTGATGACCCAGGCGTGCGGGGCGAGCCGCGCGATGCGCTGCGCGAGGTCGACGGCGACGGGCACGGTGCGCAGCCCGTACGCGATGCCGCCCGCGCCGACCGTCTCCTGGCCGAGTACGCCTTCGTCGAGGGCGACCCGTTCGTCGGCGGCCCGTCCTTCGAGGCCGCCGACGCGGATCGCCGAGAAGACGAAGTCGGCGCCGCGCAGCGCCTCGTCGAGCTCGGTGGTGGCGGTGACGGCGGGCGCGTCCGGGACGTTCGCGGCCTGTTCGCCGAGCACCCGGGCGATGGCGGTGAGCCGGTCGGCGTCGGTGTCGTAGAGCGTGACTGCGGACACGCGGCCCTCGGCGTGATCGGCGAGCAGCGCCCCGTACACGAGTGGAACCCGGAATCCGCCGCCGCCCAGAATTGTCAGCTTCACGCTTCCGCATGGTACGGGGGCCGGCCCGGACGGGGCCCGAGCGACTCCGGGCTGCAGCTCTCCCCCGGCGCCGACAGCACCCGGCCCGGTGGTCGCGGACCTGCGGATCCGCGGTCACCGGGCCGGTGATTCGTCGCGCCTGCGCCCCGACGGCGACGGGTGGGTCGGGTCAGTTGCCGCTCCACCAGCGCGAAACGGCCCGCCACAGCCTCGCCGGTGCGGATTCGCTGCGCTGCTGCGGGATCCGGTCGGCGGCGGACTGCCCGGCGGACGTGTCCCCGGACTCGTCGGTGACCGTCGCGGTGGACGTCACACCAGACGCCCCATGCGCACCTGTCGCGCCGATCGAGGCAGGCGCCGGTGTCGCGGCGGGAGTGCGTCCGGGTGCGGTGGCGGTGTGCCGGACCGTGGGCTGCGCCTCCCAGTCCTGGCGTGGCGGGTTCGGCCTCCCCATGGACGGCGGTTCCTTGTCGTCCTGCGGCGTACGCGCGGCAAAGTCCGCCGGAAGCTCCACCAGGTGCCGGCTCATGATGTTCCCGATCCAGCTCAGCTTGCTCTCGTCGACGGCGAGTTCGAGGTCGGGGAGCCGCATCAGCAGGGCGTCGACACCGACGTCCGCGATGGCGCGTCCGATGTCCTGGCCCGGGCATTCATGGGGGCCGCCGCTGAACGCGAGGTGGGCGCGGTTGCCGTCCATGTCGGCGCCCAGGTCGGGCCGTACCACCGGATCGGTGTTGGCCGGTGCGATGCCGACGATCAGGGCGTCGCCCGCCCTGATCTGCTGACCACCCAGTTCGGTGTCGCCGACCGCCCAGCGGCCGAACACCGCGGTGAACGGCGGTTCGTCCCACAGGGTCTGCTCGACCGCTTCGGGCACCGTCATATGGCCGCCGCTGAGCCTGGCCCGGAAGCGGGGGTCGGTGAGCACCATGCGCAAGACGTTGGCGATCAGGTTGGCGGTCGCCTCGTAGGAGGCGATGAGGATCAGCCGCAGATGCTCACTGACCTCCTGGTCGTTCATTCCTGCAGGATGTTCGACGAGCCAGGTGGCGAGGTCCTCCGCGGGTTCGCGCCGGCGGCGTTGGACGAGCCGGGTCAGCGCCTCGACGACGTAGGCGTTGCTCGCGATCGCGGTCGCCGTGCCGCGGATCATGTCGCGGGCGGCCTGGACCATCCGGTCGTTGTACTCCTCGGGCATGCCGAGGATCGCACACATCACCATCATCGGCAGCCGCTCGGCGAACTGGCTGACCAGGTCGACGCGGCCTTCCTGGCAGAAGTCGTTGACGAGCCGGTTGCTGTAGCGGTTGACGTGGCGGCGCACCCCGCGGGTGTCGATGCGGCTCATGCTGTCGGTGACCGCGCCGCGCTGGCGTTCATGGGTGGCACCGTCGGCGAAGACACAGACCGGCTGCCACGTGAAGATCGGGGCCAGCGGGTGGTCCGGGGCGACGGTGCCGTCCTGCAGGGCCCGCCACCGCCGGGAGTCGCGGGAGAACTGCGAGGGGGTACGGGTCATGTGCAGGTTCTCGCTGTGCCCGAGGACCAGCCAGGCGGGTACGTCTCCGTGCAGCAGTACGGGGGCCACGCTGCCGTGTTCGGCGCGCAGCTTGTCGTACAGCCCGTGGGGGTCCCGCTCGGCCTCCGGGCCGTAGAACCGGCGTAGTCCACCGGGGCCGATACCGAGGCCGTGGGCCGGGCACTCGGGCGGCAGAACCGGCCCCTGGGCCGCTCCGGGCTCGTAGTGGAATGGGGTTGTCACGATCGCTCCAGGGATCAGGATTCCAAGGACCAGACGGATGGGACGCGCGGGGGTGTGTACTGCGGTCAGGCGAGCGGGAGGGCCAGACTGTGCAGATAGCGCATCAGCGTCATCAGTACGTCGCGGCTGGAGGCGCGCAGCCGGGCGTCGCAGTCGATCACCGGTACCCCTTCGGGGAGGTCCAGCGCGGCACGCAGCGCCTCGACGGGGTGTTTCGGGGCGTCAGGGAAGGTGTTGACTGCGACGACGAACGGCACGCCGCGCTCCTCCAGCCGCCCGATGACGTCGAAGCTGACTTCGAGGCGGCGGGTGTCGATGAGGACCACCGCGCCGAGGGCGCCTTCGAACAGGCCGTTCCACAGGAACCAGAACCGTTCCTGGCCCGGGGTCCCGAACAGATAGAGGATCAATTCCTCAGTGATGGAGATCCGGCCGAAGTCCATGGCGACGGTGGTGGCGGTCTTGCTCTCCACCCCGAAGTTGTCGTCCACGCCGACTCCGGCCTGGGTCATGGTCTCTTCGGTGGTCAGCGGCCGGATCTCGCTGACGGATCCGACCATGGTCGTCTTGCCGACCCCGAACCCTCCGACGATGACGACCTTCACCGCGGCCGTCGCCGTGGTGGGAAGGACGTCCTCGCGCCGGGGGCCGGTGATCGTGTCAGAGCTTCTGAAGTCCATGCATCACCGCTTCGAGAAGGGATCTGTCGGGGAGGGTGGCGCGGACGATGGGCGCGCGCGATTCGATGAGTCCGGTCGCAAGGAGTTCCGTGAGGAGCGATGTCACCACGCTGAAGGGCAGACCGAGGTAGGCCGAGATCTCGGCGACGGACAAGGGCGCCTGACAGAGCCGCAGGATCACGGCCTGCTCGGGCTGGACCGTCGGCGTCGGCCGGGCCTTCGCGACGACCATCGTGACCAGGTCGAGCGACGCCCGCTCGCTGCCGTCGGGATCGCCGGTGATCACGTACAGGCGTTCCGGGTCGCTCAGTTCCGGATCGGCCTCTCGGCGTTCTCGTCGGGGAGAATTCATCCGGCCTGCCCGTCATGGCGCGGCGGGCTCGTCAGGTGGGCACCGATCCTGACGACCATGTCGCGCATCCGCGACCCGACGAGCCCCGCGTCGACCGTCTCACCGGCAAGGACCGCGAGGTACGCGCCGGTTCCGGCGGCCATCAAGTAGAAGAAGCCGCCGGTGACTTCGATGACGACGAGGCGCATGAGGCCGTCGCTGTACGGGATTTCGGAGGCGACGGCGGCGGCCAGGCTCTGCAACCCCGCGCAGGCCGCCGCGAGGCGGTCGGCGACATCGGGGTCGCCGCCGTGCCGGGCGATGCGCAGACCGTCGGCGGAGAGCACCACGATCTGGTGGATGTCCGGCACGTCATCGGCCAGTTCCTTGAGCATCCAGTCCATATTTCCCCGCTGCTGGATCACTTCAGGTCTCCCTTGTCCCGGGCATCGTCAGAGTCTTCGTCGGTCTTCGGCTCCTGCGGCACGCCGTTGACGGCGTTGGTGAAGGCCTCCAGCCAGAGTCCGGGGGGCTGTGCCTTGCCGCTGTCGTTCCCCTGGCCGTGGCCGCTGCGCTGTCCTGCGGTGGGGGCGACGGCCTGTGCGGGGAGGTTGTGCGAGCCCAGGGGGGCACGGCCGCGGCTGCGGCGTTGCGGGAGACCGCCCGCGGTCCACTCGGTCACCACGGGGACGTCGTCCTCCATGGCGGCCGCGGAGACGACCGGCCGGGTGACGGGTGCGACCGGTCCGGTGACCGGGCGCTGGGCCACGGGGGTGCGGGGCTTGCGGCGTGCCGGCACGACGTGCTTCATGGCCTCCTGGTCGATGTCGCTGGTGGGCCTCGACGTGGCGCCGATGCCGTGGGCGATGCCGGGAGCGGGTCCGGTGGTGATCATGGCGCGGGGCACGATGAGTACGGCGCGGACACCGCCGTACGCGGACTGCCGCAGCGAGATCTGGAGGTCGTACATCCGCGAGAGCCGTCCGACGACTGCCATGCCGAGTCGCGGGGACTCGCCGAGGTCGTTCATGCTGGAGCCGGCCTGGGCTCTGGCGAGCATGTTCTCGGCCCGCGCGCGGGCCTCCTCGCTGAGCGAGACGCCGCCGTCCTCGATCTCGATGGCGATGCCGGTCTGCACCTCGACGGCGGTGACGTGCACCCGGGTCTGCGGCGGCGAGTAGCGGGTGGCGTTGTCGAGGAGTTCGGCGCAGGCGTGGATGAGCGGTTCGACGGCCGTGCCGATGATGGCGACCTTGGCGATCGAGTGCAGATCCACGCGCGGGTACTCCAGGATCCGCGACATGGCACCGCGCAGCACACTGAACAGCGGTACGGGCTTGGGCCATTGGCGACTGGGGCGGGCGCCGCCGAGTACCGCGATGGAGTCGGCGAGACGGCCGATCAGCGCCGTGCCGTGGTCGATGCGGAGCAGGTCGTCGAAGACGTCGGGGTTGCGCCCGTGGTGCTCCTCCATCTCCCGCAGTTCACTCGCCTGGCGGTGGACGATCGCCTGGACGCGCCGGGCTACGTTGACGAAAGCGCGCTGCGCGGAGTCACGCATCGCCTCTTCGTTGTCGATGATGTTCAGCACCGTGTAGACGAGGCTGCGCTGGGCGTCGGGCAGATCGCGGTACAGCTCGTCCGCGTCGACGACGTCCCGGAGCACCTCTTCGGGCGAATTACCCACGCGCAGCCGGTGGATGGCGGCCGGCAGGAGCTCCTTGCTGATCCGCACGGTCTCGTCGTCGTGTGTGGCGATGCGCCGCTCCAGGTCGGCGAAGCGTCGTTCGTACACCGCGCGTTGGGTACGCAGATCGCGTCCCCGGCGGGTGAGTCGAACGGTGAGTGCGGCAACCACGACGGTGGCGAGCGCGCCGCAGCAGGCGAGTGGTGTCCGCGCGGCCTCGGAAACCAGTGCCACCGCGGCGGCGGTCGCGCCGCCCATCAGGAGCACCGGCAGCAACAGGGCGCGAACGACTGGGGCTTCTCGTTCGATCGGCGGTGATTCAACACGAACCATCTAAAACCTCTGGCGGTTGATTCGGAGGTATACGCGCTTGCAGGACACTCGGGAACAAGCGCTCGAATTCATATCAACTCGACTTCGCTGCGCGTGAGCTTAGTCAGATCGAATCAGTGCTTCGGCACATTCGCCCAACCCCCTGCGCGAGCGCTCCCGCGGTAATACACTCACGAGTTTTTGCACGCACCGCCTCCGATCGTGCACAGCGAGTGACGAATGAGGCAAATTTGCGAGACGGAGCATCATCCGTATCGCACAGAGGGGCATTTTCGAGGATGCACGGAATGTCGACTCGAACACTTTTGCGCAAGCAGCACGGGATATGAGGAATCTTCCGAACGACCCGATCCCAGGATCGATCAATTTCATCCCGCAGCGAGGCACAAGGGCACATGCGATCGAAGAGGATCGAATGGAGCACATTCATGACTGAAGGACGGTGCACGGCAACCCGGCGGAGTCCCGGCCCCCGGTTCAGCGCCGGGCGCCGCCGATGCGTCCCTCCAGCTGCACCAGCAACTCGCTGAGCTGGGTGCTGAGCCGGGTACGGGACTGCTCGTCGAGACCGGACAGCACCATGCGTTCGTACGCCAGCTGCCTGGGCAGCAACAGGTCGACCAGGTCGCGGCCCTCCTCGGTGAGGCGGACATGGGCGACGCGGCGGTCGCGGGCGTCGCTGCGGCGGTCGACAAGCCCGCGCTCCTGCAGGACCCGCAGACGCTTCGTGACGGCGGCGCCGGAGGAGAACGTCTCCCTGGCCAGCTCGCCGGGCGTGAGTTCGCGGTCGGTTCGGCGTACGGCACCGAGAAGGTCGAACTCGGCGCGGGTGAGACCGGCTGCGCGCAGCGGGGCGTCCTCCGCCTGCTGGAGCAGGGCCGCACAGCGGTTGATACGGCCGATGAGCTCCATCGGTCCGGTGTCCAGCTCCGGGTTGACTGCCTGCCACTGCCGCACCACCGAGGCGACGATGTCGTCGGTCACACCACTCCGTTCTCCTGGGCGGGGGCGATCAGCCCCTGCCGTGTTGCCGTCGCCGCGAGCGTACGGTGTCCGGCCCGCTCGGCCGCGAGGACCTGCTCCTGGGGCAGCGCGCGTTGCCACCATTCGCCCGCTGCGGCGTCATCGGCCTCGCGCAGCTCGACGAGCGATCCGGTCAGCCTGCGGCGTGCGGCGTCGAGGGCGGCGGGCGTGGGCTGCGGGGCGGCGAGCGCGTGTACGGCGTGGGCGCGGGCCCGGTCGGTGGCGGCCAGGGCCTTTTCGAGGCGTCCGGCGGCCCGGCGGTTGGTCACCAGCATGGCGGCGAGGATGCCCACCCCGGCGCCGATCACGGTGTCCAGGACCCGGTCGCCGATGAGCTCACCGGCCGGGTGGGTGCCGCCGAACTCCAGGACCAGCAGGGCCATCGGTGTGACGGCGATGGAGCCGAGCCAGTAGTTGCGGGTGATCAGGGCCTCGGCCGCGAAGCCGAAGAACAGGCAGAAGCCGACCAGGGCCAGCGGCCCGGTGCGGCTGACCGGGAGGACGGCGGCGAAGACGAGGACGCCGAGCAGATTGCCGAGGGTGCGCTGGAGGGCCCGGTTCCAGGACAATGTCACATTGGCCTGATACAGGGAGGCGGCCGTGACGATCGCCCAGTAGGGCCGGCCGACGCCGGCCGCCTGGGAGACGTATCCGGCCAGAGCGCAGCCGATCAGCGCACGGGCACCGATGGGGAACAGCGGGGAACCCGGCGCGAGGCTGCGCAGCAGTGCGCGACGGGCGTCGCGGCGGTTTCCGGCGCTCCGGGCAGCCCGTTCGGCGTCGATACCGAACAACTCATCGGACGTGCCGGGGGCGGGCGGCGGGGTGGGAACGGGTCCGCGGGCACGGGTCTGCCGGGCCCAGGCGCGGAGCTGTTCGGGGTCGGAAGCGGGAGCGGGAGCGGGAGCGGGGGCAACGGCGGGAGCGATCGACGAAGCGCCGAGGCCGCCCCCGGCGAGGGCGGCCTCGGCGTGGACGACGAGACGTTCGAGAGCCCGGCGTACGGGGGTGGGGCGTCCGGCGGCGAGCAGCGCTTGCCAGGCCGCGTGCACGGCCGCGACAGCGGCGCGCCGAGTGCGATGGCCCGGGTCGGTGACGTATGCCGCGGCCGCGTCGAGTGCGCGGGCGGTCGCCCGTCGCTCCGGGCCCTCCCTGCGGATCGTCGCGGGGCCGACTGTGACCAGCCAGGAGATCACGCCCGCGGCCAGGGTCAGCGCGAGGTGGCCGGGCACCTGGGCGAGGTGCTGCGGGGAGAAGAGTGCTGCCGAGGTGACGAACGTGAAGATCACCGGTCCGGGCGGGCCGATGCGGGTGGCGTCGCAGAGCATCTTCTGTCCGGCGGCGAGCAGTGCGCCCACCGCGATCAGCACGGCGGTCGATCCGGTGAGCGAGGCCGCGACGAGGGATATCGCCATGCCGATGACCATGGAGACGATGACCCCCGCGACGGCTCGGGCGCGGCGGGCGTACGGCAGGTTGTGGCCGTACAGCGCACAGAGCGAGCCGGCCATCGTGTACATCACGAGGTCGAGCCGGCCGCTGGCGAGCAGCAGCAGATCCGGTACGGCAGTGGCGACGACCACGCTCAGCGCCGGCTTGAACCACATGTCCGAGGGCCGGGCGAGGCGCAGGGGGGCTGCCAGCGGGAGTCTGCGGACCGAGGGCTGCCGGGATCGGATGGTTGTATCACTCACTCAAATACTTTAACAGGTATTACACCCGTAAAACATTCTCGATCACGAAGCCCCGGCACCGATGGCCACCTCCTCCCCGAACCCATAGCGTTCAACTGCACGAGGACAAAGAGCCACATATCGATGCACTCCAAAGGAAGCCGAATGAACCTCACCAAACCGGTGCCCGGCGGTCCCTGCTGGATCGAGCTGAGCACCCCCGACATCCCGGCGGCCAAGTCGTTCTACGCGGCACTCTTCGGCTGGCGCTCCGAGACCGATCCGCGTGAGGAGGCGGGCGGCTACACCATGGCGCACCTCGCAGATGCCCGAGTGGCCGCACTGAGTCCCATCTACCAGCCGGGACAGCCGCCCGCCTGGACGGTCTCGTTCGCCAGCGAGGACACGGACGCCACGGTCGAGAAGGTGAAGGCGGCGGGGGGCTCGCTGCTGGTCGGCCCGATGGACGTGTTCGACCAGGGGAGGTTCGCGGTGGTGGCGGATCCGTCCGGTGCCGTGTTCTCGCTCTGGCAGGGCCGCGCCTTCGCCGGTGCCGAGCGGCTGAACGCGCCGGGTGCGCTGGGCTGGGTCGAACTCGTCACCCGTGAGGCCGATCCGGCGCTCGCTTTCTATCGCGCGGTCTTCGGATGGACGGTGAACGCCGCTTCGGAGAGCTACACGCAGTGGGGCGTGGCCGGCGAGGACTTCGGCGGCATGCTGATCATGGACGACAGGTTCCCCCCGGAGGCGCCACCCAACTGGCTGCCGTACTTGGCCGTTACCGACGTCGACGTGACGGCGGCCACCGCGCAGGGGGCGGGCGGTGAACTGCTCATGCCGCCCACGCGCATCCCCGACGGGCCGCGGATCGCGGTGGTACGGGATCCGCAGGGAGCGGTGTTCGGTATCTACCGGGCGGGCGACCAGGGCTAAGGGCTGTCCCGGTTCGACATCCGCCCGCATGGGACGGCGAAACCGCCTTCTTGGAGTACAGCTGATGTACGAGAGCGATGCCGGACTGCTCGCCCCCGGGCGGGCCGGCTCCCCTGCGGAGACGGCCACCGGCGACAGCGCCTTTCTGCAGGCGATGCTCGACGCCGAGGCCGCGCTCACCCGCGCCCAGTGCGACTGCGGGCTCGCTCCCGCCGAGGCGGGGCGGGCGGTGACCGCGGCGGCCGACATGAGCCGATTCGATGTACGGGATGTGGCGCTGCGCGCACGTGCGGGCGGCAATCCGGTCACCCCGCTGGTCGTCGACCTGGTCGCCGCGGTGGAGCAGGACGTCCGGCCGTATGTGCACCGCGGAGCCTCCAGCCAGGACATCCTCGACACGGCCGCCATGCTGGTCGCCGCGCGGACCCTGGCGCCGGTGCTCGACGATCTGGTGCGGGCCGCGGACGCGGTGGCACGGCTCGCCGTCGCACATCGCAACACCCCGATGGCCGGCCGCACGCTCACCCAGCACGCCGTGCCGACCACCTTCGGGCTGAAGGCCGCGGGGTGGCGTGCACTGATCCTCGACGCACGGGACCGGCTGTCGGCCGTACGGGAATCGCTTCCCGCACAACTCGGTGGCCCGGCAGGAACGTTGGCCGCCTTCAATACCTTCGCCCCCATCGATGACGCCGAAGTCGCCGACGACGACGGCCGGGGGCTGACCATGCTCCAGGCATTCGCGAACGAACTCGGTCTGGCCGAACCGCTGTTGCCCTGGCCCAGTCTACGTACCCCGATCGCCGATCTGGCGGGTGCGCTCGCCTTCACGGCAGGTGCGCTCGGCAAGTTGGCGGCCGACGTGCTCACCCTGTCCCGTACCGAGATCGGCGAGGTCGCCGAAGGGAAGGGCGGTGGTTCGTCCACCATGCCGCACAAGGCCAACCCGGTGCGCGCCACGCTGATCGCCGCGGCCGCCCGTCGCGCCCCCGGCCTGGCGGCGACGCTGTACGGCTCGCTCGCCGTCGACGACGAGCGGCCTGCCGGTTCCTGGCACGCCGAGTGGGAGCCGCTGCGCGAACTGCTGCGGCTCGTCGGCGGGGCCGCGTACGACGCCGCCGAACTCACCGACGGGCTGCGCGTCGTCCCGTACGCCATGCGGGAGAATCTGCAGCTCACCGACGGACTGATCGTCTCGGAGCGGCTGGCCGACGTGTTCGCCGAACGGATCGGCCGCGAGCGCGCCAAGGAGGTCCTGGTGAGCGCCTCCGCCCGGGCCCGTGCGGAGGCCGCGGATCTGGCCGACGTGCTCGCCGACGTACTGGACGAGGAGCCAGAGCTCGCCGGTCTCGATCTTTCGGACCTGACCGAACCCGCCCGGTACACCGGCTGCGCGGGCCCTCTCACCGACCGTGCGCTGGACCGCGGATGACCACGCTCACCGTCCCCGGCATCGCGATCAGGCAGGTGGCGGACACCGCCGCCCGCGTCGGGGTCAGCCTGGGGCGTCGTCCCCGCGGATCCGGGCATGGACGTGCATGTCGTGCCAGCCGTCGGCATGGAGATGGCCCCGGCGCCTGGTGCCCTCCAGGGCGAAGCCCGCTTTGGCCGCCACCCGGCAGGACGCCTCGTTCAGCACGGAGTGGGCGAGTTCGAGGCGCTCGAACCCGATCTCGTCGAAGGCCCAGCGTGCCAGCACCGAGACGGCTCGGGGCGCGACGCCGCGTCCGCGGGCGGCAGGCAGCATCCAGTAGGCGCATTCGGCGTGACCGATGGCCGGCGTCAGGGAGCGGAGTGCGACCCGGCCGAGCACCTCCTCGGCTCCGCCGGCCGTGCTCCCGGGGCGGACGACGGCCCAGTGGACTCCGGTCTCGCAGTACCAGGCGCTTTGCCACTGGTCGATCCACTCGCGCGCCTCGTCCTCGGAGTCGGCCCTGCGCAGGTGCCAGCGCTGGATGACCGGGTCGGCGAAGGCGGCGAGGACGGCCGGTGCGTCCGCGTAACGCCACGGCCGCAGCAGCAGGTCGTCGGCGACGGGCAGAGCGGGTTGTACGGAGTCCGCGAGGCGCCCCGGAGGGATATGGGGCGGCACCAAGTACGGCATGGGCGCATCATCGCACGGGGCAGAACCGTTCCGGCGGTACCCGGGGGTTCACCTTCACCGGCGGCCCGTTCTCGGCGGGTTCCTTCTCGCGCGAACGGGCCGCCCCCATTTGCCGGTCGCTTTGCCGGTCGGTCCAAAGGCCTGCCGGTCCCAAAAGCTCACCAGCTCACAGGACTGATCGCACAAGGGATCGCATAGGCTCGGATCCAATATGAAGAGCAACCTCACACCGCTGGGGCCCAAGGCCGACAAGGACACCGTGCGCCGGAGCAACCTCAGTCTGGTGCTGCGGGCCGTCCATGACGAGGGCGAGGCGACGAGGGCCGGGGTCGCCGCGCGGGTGGGACTGACCCGGGCCGCGGTGTCCTCGCTCGTCGAGCAACTCATCGACATCGGGTTCCTCACCGAGTCCGGCAAGACCTTCAGCGGGCAGGCGGGTCGCCCCGGGACCGTGCTCAAAGTGGCGCGCACGGGGCCTTCCGGCCTCGGCGTGGAGGTCAACATCGACTACGTGTCGGTATGTGTCGTCGATCTGGCGGGCACCGGCCGGGTACGGCTCACCGAGCACCTCGACAACCGCGGCGCACCGCCCGCGGAGGTGCTGGCGCGGGCGGCCGGGATCGCGGCGCGCACCCTGGAGTCGGCGCGCGAGCAGGAACTGTTCCCGGTCGGGGTGGCGCTCGCCCTGCCCGGTCTGGTCTCCGGCGGTGCGGTGCGCCAGGCGCCCAACCTGGGCTGGAACCAGGTTCCGGCCGACGAACTCTTCGCCGCTGCGCTCGCCGCCGAGCGACCCGGTCGCGAGGCGCTGCCGGTGCGTTCGGAGAACGAGGCGAATCTGGCGGCGCTGGCCGAGCTCTGGTTCGGCGGACTCGGCACGGTCCGCAGTTTCCTCTATCTGACGGGCGAGATCGGCGTAGGTGGTGCCCTGGTCATCGACGGTGAACTCCTGCGCGGGGCGCACGGGTTCGCCGGAGAGATCGGGCATGTGGTGGTGAACGCGGAGGGACCGCAGTGCCGGTGCGGCTCGCGCGGCTGTCTGGAGCAGTACGCGGGACAGGCGGCGCTCCTGCGCGCCGCCGGGATCGAGGAGTCCGGCAGCGGCTCCGGGGTGGCAGAGCTGGAACGGCGCGCCCGGGCCGGGGACGAGCGGGCGGTGGCCGCTGTCGCGGAGGCCGGCCGGATGCTGGGGCGGGTGCTGTCCGGGACGGTGAATCTGCTCGACCCGGACGCAGTGGTGCTCGGCGGGATATACCGGAACCTGATGCCGTGGCTGTCACCACCCGCCGACGAGGAGCTGACCGGCCGGGTGGTGTCCGGTCTCTGGTCCCCCGGGAGCGGCCGTCTGCGCGCCTCATCCGTCGCGGGTGACGCGGCGCGGGGCGCTGCGGCGCTGGTGATGACGGGGGTACTGGCCGACCCGGTGGCGTACGCGGGCGGCCGGGAAACCGGCTGATCCGCCCCAGTACGGGTGCGGACCCGGAAACCGGCTGATCCGCCCGCAGGGACACGGGCCGGACAACCGGCCGATCCGCCCGCACCGGGTAAGGGCCGGGCAGTCGGCCGCTCCACGCGAACGCGACAGGGTGGGGCCGGATACCTGGTGTTCGCCCCCACCCCCGTGGCCGCGTCACTGCGGGCCGGGATCAGCGGACCCCGAGCAGGTGGTCCATCGCCAGCTGGTCCAGGGCCTCGAACGCCATGCCTCGTTCCGCCGCCGCGTTCACGTCGAACTCCTCGAACGCCGACCGGTCGGCCAGCAGCCCGGCCACGCCGTCCTCGGCAGTGGGGCGGGCCAGCTCGTCGAGCCGGGACGCGCGCAGCGCCTCCTGCACGGCGGGGTCGGCGCGGAAGGCGGCGGCGCGCTCCTTGAGGATCAGGTAGTTGCGCATGCAGCCCGCGGCCGAGGCCCAGACACCGTCGTAGTCCTCGGTCCGCGGCGGCTTGAAGTCGAAGTGCCGCGGGCCCGCGTAACCGGCCGTCTCCAGCAGGTCGACGAGCCAGAACGCCTGGCGCAGGTCACCTGCGCCGAAGCGCAGGTCCTGGTCGTACTTGATGCCGGACTGACCGTTCAGGTCGATGTGGAAGAGCTTGCCCGCCCACAGTGCCTGCGCGATGCCGTGCGGGAAGTTCAGCCCGGCCATCTGCTCGTGCCCGGTCTCCGGGTTGACGCCGACCAGCTCCGGGCGCTCCAGACGCTCGATGAAGGCGAGGGCGTGACCGATGGTCGGCAGCAGGATGTCGCCGCGCGGCTCGTTCGGCTTGGGCTCGATGGCGAACTTCAGGTCGTACCCCTGCTCGGTGACGTAGTCGCCGAGCAGGTCGAAGGCTTCCTTCATACGGTCGAGGGCGACCCGGATGTCCTTGGCGGCGCCGGACTCGGAGCCCTCGCGGCCGCCCCAGGCCACATAAGTGGTGGCGCCGAGCTCGACGGCGAGGTCGATGTTGCGCAGGGTCTTGCGCAGGGCGTAGCGGCGTACGTCCCGGTCGTTGGCGGTGAACGCACCGTCCTTGAACACCGGGTGGGTGAAAAGGTTCGTCGTCGCCATGGGGACGACGAGTCCGGCCGCGTCCAGCGCCTGCCGGAACCGCTTCACGATCCCTTCGCGCTCGGTGTCCGTCGAGCCGAACGGGATCAGGTCGTCGTCGTGGAATGTCACACCGTACGCACCGAGCTCCGCGAGCCGTTGCACGGAGTCGACCGGGTCGATCGCCGTGCGGGTCGCATCGCCGAAGGGGTCGCGCCCCTGCCAGCCCACCGTCCACAGTCCGAAGGTGAACTTGTCGTCGGGGGTGGGCGTGAAGCGTTCCGTCATCGTCTGGCCGCCTTCAGTGCTTTCGGGTTCCATGACCGGGCGAGGTGACCGAACCCTATTTGTTTATCCTCATGACTAATCATGCACGGAGTACGCCCGACACATAACCCCCCACTGCCAGAGATTCGGAGAGATCATTGTCCCCCGCGGGCTCGATCGCGTAATTTGTTTTTCGTACGATCAAATCTCCGTGGCGGCATCCCAGCAGCCACCCTGAAGCGATGTACGCCCCGCAGCCATCTCCTTGCGTCCGTCTCCCCGCACACAGGAATGAGGTCACCCATGCCGCCGCGCACCGTCGTCATCGGTGTGGACAGCTCCACCCAGTCCACCAAAGCCGCCTTCGTCGACGCCGGGACCGGCCGGCTGCTCGCCGTCGGCCGGGCACCGCATGTCGTCACCGGCGAGGCGGGTGCCCGCGAGAGCGATCCGGAGGTGTGGTGGCAGGCGCTGTGCGACGCCGTCGCCGCCGGACTGAAGGAGTCCGGCGTCGCCGCCTCCGCCGTGACCGGTATCGCGGTCGCCGGGCAGCAGCACGGACTGGTTGTCCTCGACCGGGCGGGGCGTCCGCTGCGTCCCGCGCTGCTGTGGAACGACACCCGCTCCGCCCCGCAGGCCGCCGCCCTCACCGCGGCACTGGGCGGGGCCGAGGCCTGGACCGCGCGGACCGGATCCGTGCCGGTGGCCTCCATCACCGCATCGAAGTGGCAGTGGCTGCGGGAGAAGGAACCGGAGAACGCCGCCGCGGCCGCGGCTGTCCGCCTCCCCCACGACTTCCTGACCGAACGCCTCGCGGGCACTGCCGTCACCGACCCCGGCGACGCCTCGGGCACCGGCTGGTACTCCACCGCAACCGGTGCATACGACCCCGAACTGCTCGAACTCCTCGGCCTGGACGCCGCGTTGCTGCCCGAGGTGGTCGAGACCGGTGCGACCCGCATCGGCTCGCTGACCGCCGAAGCGGCCGACGCGCTCGGCCTGCCCGCCAAAATCGCCGTGGCCGCGGGTACCGGGGACAACATGAGCGCCGCCGTCGGCCTCGGACTGGGCGGCGCCGGACTGCTGGACCACCCCGTCCTCAGCCTCGGCACCTCGGGAACGGTCTTCGCCGCCTCCCGGACACGGCCCGCATCGACGGCACTCGCCGGCTTCGCCGCCGCGGACGGTACGTACCTCCCGCTGGCCTGCACCCTCAACTGCACGCTCGCCGTGGACAAGGTCGCCGCACTGCTCGGCCTGGAGCGCGACGACGCAGCCCCCGGCGGCGAGGCGGTGTTCCTCCCCTACCTCGACGGCGAACGCACCCCCGATCTGCCCACCGCCTCCGGCCTGCTCACCGGGCTGCGGCACGACACCACACCGCAGCAGCTCCTGGGCGCCGCCTACGAGGGCGCGGTCTTCACCGTGCTTCGCGCCCTCGACGAACTCCTTCGGGCCTGCGGCCTCGACCCGGCCGACCCCGAGGTGGCCGCCCGGCCACTGCGCCTGATCGGCGGCGGCGCCCAGGGGAACACCTGGGTGGAGACGGTACGGCGGCTCTCCGGCCGGCCGGTGATCGTGCCCGGGAGCGGCGAACTGGTGGCTCTGGGCGCGGCCGCGCTGGCCGCCGCCGCGGCAACCGGCGAGGACCCGGTCACGATCGCCACCGGCTGGAACACCGGTGAGGACACCCGGCTTCCCGCCGTCCAGCGGGACACGGCGACCTGGGAGCGGGTCGGCTCTGCGCTGGAGCGGGCCGCGGGCCCATTGCTGGGCGGGGCCTGACACCGTGCACCCAACACATTCCGAGCCCCTGCCATGCGCCGACCCACACACCGCGCAAGGGGCACTGACTGGCTGTCATTTCCCCCCGACCGGTCCGGAGACGGCCCCCCGGCCGCCTCCGGACCGGTTTGGGGAAGCGAAGCGATCTTCACTAGTATCCGGCGATGATCATAAGAAGAAGGCTGACGGCCGGGGTGGGCATCCTGCTCGCCACCCTGACCGCCGGGCTCGGTTCGGCGCTCCCCGCCGCAGCCGACGAAACCCCCACCAAAGCCTCCCCCAAGGTCGAGCTGGTGCTCGACGTCAGTGGCTCCATGCGGACGCGTGACATCGATGGCCAGTCCCGGATGGCCGCGGCGAAGCAGGCGTTCAACGAGGTCCTGGACGCGGTACCCGAGCAGGTGGAACTCGGCATCCGGACGCTCGGCGCCGACTACCCGGGCAATGACCGGAAGGTCGGCTGCAAGGACACCAAGCAGCTCTACCCGGTCGGCCCGCTGGACCGCACCGAGGCGAAGACCGCCGTCGCCACCCTGGCCCCCACCGGCTGGACGCCGATCGGCCCGGCCCTGCTGGGCGCCGCCGACGACCTCGAGGGCGGCGACTCCACCCGCCGGATCGTGCTGATCAGCGACGGCGAGGACACCTGTGGCCCGCTCGACCCGTGCGAGGTGGCACGTGACATTGCGGCCCGCGGCATCCACCTGGTCATCGACACGCTGGGCCTGGTACCGAATGCGAAGATCCGCGAGCAGCTGACCTGTATCGCCGAGGCCACCGGCGGCACCTACACCGCCGTCCAGCACGCCGATGAACTCTCCGGCCGCGTCAAGCAGTTGGTCGACCGGGCCGCCGAGCCCGTCGTCACACCGGTGGCGACCGAGGGCGCGGACCGCTGCTCCACGGCACCACAGCTCAAGGCGGGTCTGTACACCGACCGGGAGAAGTTCGGCGAGCACCGCTGGTACCGGGTGGATGTGCTGCCCGGTCAGGAGCTGCGCGCCTCGGTGAGCGTCTTCGCGGACCGTGCCGTGAACAATGACTACGGCATGCTGCTGCGGGCGGTGACCGTACACGGCCGGGAAATCGTCCGGGGTTCGGAGTCGGGCACCGGCCGCACCGATGCGATCTCCTCCGGCCTGCGCTACCCGAAGCCCGAGCAGGACGACACGGACAGCGGCGACAAGCCTGCCGCCGAGACCGTGTGCCTCCAGGTCAGCAACTCCTTCTCGGCCCCCGCCTCGGTGAAGACCGCGCCGGGCATGCCCCTGGAGCTGACCGTGGACCTGGTGGACGCCCCGGACGACGCGGCCGATGTCGCCGCGTTCGGTCTCGGCCGCGGCTGGTGGCTGCTGGGCGTACTGGTTCTCACCGGACTGGTCGCGGGTCTGCTGACCGGCTGGATCTCGCGCTGGCGCATCGCCGTCTGGAGGACCAACTGATGCGTACGACACGTGTACTCGCGGGTGCGCTGCTGTCCGGCCTCGCCCTGCTGACCTCGGCGGGCGCCGCCGCGGCCGACGACCCATCGGCGAGCCCGAGCCCGAGCGCCTCGGACGGCGGGTCCGGCCCCACCGAGGCCGGCACCACTTTCCGTACGGCCACTGCGATCCAGCAGAACCAGCGCGCCACCGCCGGGGCGTCCACGGGTGACTACCTGTACTGGGTGTTCCCCGCCGACGCGGGCCAGCGGGCCACCGTCAAGGCGAAGATCAGCCTGCCGGAGAGCGCCACCCGGCACGGCTCGTCGACCTGGCAGGTCGATGTGTACGACGGGCTGCGGCGCCGTCAGGCCTGCATGTACGGCCGCCAGACCGGGAAGGCGGCGGCCGACGCGTCGGCGGTCGAGCTGACCTGCGTGCTGCGGACCGTCCGCGCCTGGTCCGAGCCCTGGGCCAACGACCCGCTGCCGGGCAGCTACTACCTACGTCTCACGGTCGTCGACCTGCCCGCGGCGGATCTCGGTCTTCCGGTGCAGACCGAGATCGAGGTCACGGCGGTCGACAAGGGCGGCGCCGGGGATGTGGACGGCACGCTCGCCGAGCCGCTGGTCCCCGGTGTGTCCTCCGTCGAGCAGGCCTCGGACACGAGTGGCGATGACGCGCCGGCCAAGGTCGCGCTGGGCAGCGAACCAGAGGACGGCTGGGCTTCCGGCTGGTGGACCGATCGCTGGCTGTGGACGGTCGGCGGCGGAGTACTGGGAGCGCTCGCGGCCGTCTTCGGCTACTCCCTCACGCGCGGCAACGGCCGCCCGTCCCGGGTCCCGCCGGGCGTGTGACCCGCACATCGCGGGACGGGCTCCGGACCGGGAGCCCACCACCGAACCGCACCGCCGGACGGGCTCACGCCCCGGGCCCGTCCGGCACCGGCGGACACCTCTCGTCGACCGCCCGGCCGCCCGTATACTCCCGGCGCGGCAGGCCCGCTACCCTCGACAACTCACGTACCGCACAAGGCCGATGACGCATTTCACGCCCCGCGGTACTGCTGACGTCAGGCGCACCAAGTCTGGTGCGCCACAAGGGAGCGGAGACTTTCATGTCCACGGAGACCGGCCCCGCCGTCGATGCCGAGCCGCGAGGCCACGTGATCGTGCCGGGTCCGAAGGGGCTGCCGTTTCTCGGGAACTTGCCACAGTTCGGAAAGAATCCCCTCGCCTTCTTCGAGCGACTGCGCGGTCACGGCGACATGGTCGGCTGGCGATTCGGCCCCAACTCGTGTGTGTACATAGCCGATCCGGAGTGCATAGGCGAGCTGCTCACCGAGACGGAACGCACCTTCGACCAGCCCGCACTCGGCATCGCGTTCCGGACCGTGTTGGGAAACGGTGTTGTGGTCGCCCGCGGTACGGCCTGGCGGCGGAAGCGGTCGCTGGTGCAGCCTTCCGTACGGCCCAAGCAGGTGCGGTCGTACGCGTCGACGATGGCGAGCAGCACGGTGGAGCTGGCGGACACCTGGTCCGGCGGTGAACGCATCGACATCAAGCGGGAGATGGCGGCACTGACGCAGAGGATCGCGGTCCGCACGATCTTCGGCGCCGACACCCCGGCCGACGCCGATGCGATGGGCCGGGCGATGGATGTGGCTCAGCGGGAGATCGGCAAGGAGTTCGCCGGTATCGGCGCGCTGTTGCCTGACTGGGTGCCGACGCCGGGCCGGGCCAGGATCAGGAAGGCCGCCGCGGTCATCGACGCCGAGGTGGGCCGGGTCGTCGCCCGTCACCGCGACGGCGGGGACGATCGCCCCGATCTGCTGAGCCGGCTGCTGACCGCGGTCGACGAGACGGGTGCGCGCCTCACGGACCAGGAGATACGCGACGAGACGGTCACGTTGTACATCGGTGGTCACGAAACGACCAGCTCCACTCTGGTGTGGGCCTGGTATCTGCTGTCCCGCAACCCGCGGACGCGCGTCGCGCTCACCGAGGAGCTGGAGCGGGTACTCGGTGACCGGGAGCCGGAGTTCGACGACTACGCCCGGCTGACGTACACCCAGTCGGTGGTCAAGGAGACCCTGCGCCTCTACCCGACGATCTGGCTGGTCACCGGCGTCGCCAAGGAGGGTGCGCGGATCGGCGGTGTGCCGATGCCGGAGGGCACCAGGGTGTGGACCAGTCAGTGGGCGACACACCGCGACGAGCGGTGGTTTCCCGAGCCCGAGGAGTTCCGCCCCGAGCGCTGGGATCCGGAGCAGGGCGACGACATCGCGGAGTACGCCTGGTTCCCGTTCGGCGGCGGCCCCCGGGTCTGCCTGGGCACACGGTTCGCGATGGTCGAGGCGGTGCTGATCCTTGCCGTGCTGGCACGCCGTTTCGAACTGGAGGTGGACCCGGGCACCGTCAACCCCGTACCGACGCTGACGCTGCAGCCGGACCGTGAAGTGATGGCAACGGTCCGGGCGCGGTAGCGGTGTGCAGGGTGGGGCGGGGTGGCCGCAGCGGTCTCCGGCATTCCCGCCCCATGGACTCGTCGGCAAGGTCGAAGGCGGGGCGCCGCAACGATCCCCCCGTCGGCACTGACATCCCCCGAGGTGGATCAGGGGTGGGGCACATGGGCACCTGCGCCCCACCCCGGCCCGCTGGTTCAGCCTGCGATCAGGGCCGGATCGCTCGTACCCGCCTCGCCCGTCTCGACGTGTCCGGCAAAACGGCGCAGGAACGTGGGGTCCGTGTCGGAGACCACCGAGATGTCGTACCAGCGGCTGCTCCCCCGCAGGTCCACCGAGTGGTTCACAGTCGCGCCCGCCCGCACCGTGAACGTCTGGGCAGAACCGCCGTAGGCGTCGCTCAGCGTCACATGAGCGTCCCCGGAACCGGCATGAGTCATCGTCAGGTCGAGATGGCCATTGGTGGCGTTGTGGCGGGCGGTCACCTCGGGCCCTGCCGCTTTGCCGGGCCCCTTGAAGGTACGAAGGAAGCCGTTCGGACCGTACACGCTGAGGTTGGTCACTCCGTTCGAGTAGGCCGTGTTCCAGGTGTCGGAGAGCGATTTGCCGGCCTCGGTGGTGTACGTCCACGGTCCGTCGGTACGGTTCGCGGACGTCACCAGGAACTGCGCCCCGGCCGCGGCGCCGCCGCTGAAGGTGAGGCCGTACTTTCCGGTCGCCGAATTCGCCGCGCCGTCCACGAACGGCGCGTACGGCAGCGGCCGGGTGGGCCGGGAACCCGGTTCCTGTTTGGGAACGCTGCCGACGGCGGGCGGCACGGGCACATAGTCGGGATGCCGGTTGCGGTCCGGCGGCAGGTACCCGTCGGTGGAGGGGAGGGCGACGGGGGCGGTATTGGAACGGCGGAAGTCGAACGCGGAGGTGAGGTCACCGCAGATGGCGCGTCGCCAGGGCGAGATGTTCGGTTCCTTCACCCCGAAGCGTCGCTCCATGAACCGGATGATCGAGGTGTGGTCGAAGACCTCGGAGCACGAGAACCCTCCGATGCTCCACGGCGAGACGACCAGCATCGGAACGCGCTGCCCCAGACCGTACGGGCCTGCGGCGTATCTGATGTTGCCCGCAAAACAGTCGGCGGAGGTCGCCACGGTGGACAGCCCCTGCGCGGCCCCGGACGGCGGATACGGCGGCACGATGTGGTCGAAGAATCCGTCGTTCTCGTCGTACGTGATGAACAGGGCGGTCCTGCCCCACACCTCCGGGTTGGACGTCAGCGCGTCCAGCACCTGCGCGATGTACCAGGCACCGTAATTCGCGGGCCAGTTGGGATGCTCGGTGAAGGCTTCCGGGGCCGCGATCCAGGAGATCTTCGGAAGGGACCCGGTCTTCACATCGGCCCTGAGCCTGTCGAAGAGCCCGTCGCCGTTCTTGGCGTCAGTGCCGGTGCGAGCCTTGTCGTAGAGCGGATCGCCGGGCTTGGCATTGCGGTAATTGTTGAAGTACAGCAGCGAGTTGTCGCCGTAGTTCCCCCGGTACGCGTCGCTGATCCATCCCCAGGACCCTGCGGCATCGAGCCCGTCGCCGATGTCCTGGTAGATCTTCCAGGACACCCCGGCCTTCTCCAGCCGCTCGGGGTACGTCGTCCACCCGTACCCCGCCTCGTCGTTCCCGAGCACGGGGCCGCCGCCGGTGCCGTCGTTGCCGGTGTATCCCGTCCACATGTAGTAGCGGTTGGGATCCGTTGAGCCGATGAAGGAGCAGTGGTATGCGTCGCAGACGGTGAACGCGTCGGCGAGGGCGTAGTGGAACGGTATGTCCTCCCGGGTGAGGTAGGCCATCGTCGTCGCCGACTTGGCGGGGACCCACTGGTCGTACTTGCCCTTGTTGAACGCCCAGTGACTGCCCGCCCAGTCGTGGTTGAGGTCCTGGATGAACTGGAGCCCGAGGTTGTCGGCCGTGGGCCGGAACGGCAGCACTTCCTTGATGCCGGAAGACTGGTGCCACACCGGTTTTCCGCTGGGCAATGTCACCGGACGCGGGTCGCCGAAGCCGCGTACGCCCTTCAGCGTGCCGAAGTAGTGGTCGAACGAGCGGTTCTCCTGCATCAGCACGACGATGTGCTCGACATCCTCGAGGGTGCCGGTGGCGCCCTTCGCCGGGAGGGAGGCAGCGCGGGCGATGCTGTCCGACAGCATGGTGAAGGCGGCTGCGCCTCCGGCGAGTTGCATGAAGCGGCGTCGGTCGAGTTCAGTCATGGGTGAGGACCTCTGTGGGGTGAGGAGGTGTGGGGGCGCAAGCGACTGGAGTGTTCCAGAGTCCGCCGGGCTGCGAAAGAGCGACGTGGTGTGGGCACGGTGGCGATCCGCCGAACAGCAGTCGGCGGATTGGTGCGTGACCGTCCCGGCGGGCGCGGCCGCGGTGACCTGTCCGGCCCCGATCCCCCGGGCAGGCCGGAGGGCCGCCCGGACGGTTCGGGCGGCCCTCGGTTTCCCCTCGATACGCGTCAGCCGTGCAGCAGGACCGGGAATGCTTCCATGTCGTTCTGCGTCATCACCGGCAGCTTGCGGATCTCCTCGTCCGCAATGGCCGGCCGCAGTCCGGGGAAGCGCCGGAACAGTGCGGGCAGGGCAATGCCGGCCTCCACACGGGAGAGCGCCGCTCCGGGGCAGATGTGGGGGCCGTGGCCGAAGGTCATGTGGCGGATCGGGGTCGGCCGGGTGATGTCGAAAGCGTCGGCGTCCGGCCCGTGCTGCTCGATGTCACGGCCGATGGCGCGATAGGAGATCACCACGCCCTCGCCCTTCGCGATCACGTCGTCGCCGATCTGAATGTCCTCGGTGGCGAACCGCATCAGCAGATGGGTGGTGGGAGTGTCCCAGCGGAGCGTCTCCTCGATGACCGTCTCCCACGGGATCTCGCCGTCGAGAACCTTGCGCAACTGGTCGGGGTGGCCGAGCAGGGCGCGTACGGTATTCAGGATCAGCCCGATGGTGGTCTCGTGCCCGGCGGCGACCATCGCCTTGAGATTGCCCACCACCTCTTCCTCGGTGAGTGGCTCTCCGCCTTCTTCGGCAAGGATGAGCGCGCTGGTGAGATCGTCGGTCGGCCGGGCTGTCTTCTCGCGTACGAGGGCGGCGTAGAAGACATCCAACTCGGCCAGCAGCGCGAGGCGTTCCTCCTGCGGTGTGAGCATGGAGAAGAATTCCTTGTACCGCTTCATCAGCATGGGGTGCTCGGCCTCGTCCACCCCCATCAGCATGCCGACGACCCGCATCGGCAACGGCTGCGCGAACACGGACTTGAGGTCGACCGCACCGCCCTCGTTCTTCTCCCCCTGCTCGGCGAGGGCATCGAGCAGTTCCTCGGTGAACTTCTCGATCTCCGGGCGTATCTCCTCCAGCCGGCGCGGTGTGAGTGCCTGGGAGATCTTGGTACGCAGCCGTCGGTGCTCCGACCCGTCCACGGTGAACATGGAACGCCCGGCGTCGATCATGCCGATCAGCGGCCAGGCGTGCGTGACCTCCCCGCGCTGCCAGAGCCCCCAGGCGTCGAGATCCTTCACCAGGCGGGGGTCGACAAGCAGTTGACGGGCCACGGCGTGCCGGGTGACGGTCCAGGCCGGAACGCCGAGCAGTTCGATCCTGGCGAGCGGACCGGCGTCACGCAGCCGCGCCGTCTCACCGTCGAGATCCTGGACCAACGGGTCGATGACGACGGCCCCGCCACGCAAAGTGGCCTCTTGGGCAGCAGCGTGCGGGCAGTTCAAGCGAATTCTCCCGTCGGACGTACGGGGGTGAACCGGACGGGCAGCGCAGTCATCCCACGCAGGAAGGCTGACTGTCGCCGGACGAGCTCCTGCGCCGGTACGGACAGCTCCAGGTCGGGCAGCCGGTCGAGCAGCACTTCGATGCCGGTACGGGCGATGATCTCTGCGATCTCCTGGGCGGGGAAGGGACAGCGGTATTCGCCGTGGCTGAACGCCAGATGCGCGCTGTTGCCTCCCTGGCCGGAGATGCCCGCCGTGGTCGAGAGATGCTGCCGGATGTGCGGATCGGTGTTGGCGGCGCCCAGACCGAGCAGCACCATGTCACCGGCACGGATGCTCCTGCCGCCCAGCCGGGTGTCACGGGCCGCCCAGCGACCGGCGAGGATCTGCGTCGGACCCTCCTCCCAGAGCACCTCGTTCATGACCTCGGCGGCACTGTGCCGTCCGCCGGAGAGCGCCACGGCGAACTGATCGTCGGTGAGCATCAGCCGCAGCGAGTTACCGATCCAGTCGGCGGTGGTGAGGTGCCCCGCGGCCGTGATGGCCATCAGGTCGAGCACGTACTCCTCATCGGTGAACTCGCCGGGGTACGCCAGCATCCGGGAGGTGACATCGTTCCCCGGCACGGCCTGCCGGGCCGCCAACAGCCGCTGCATGTGCTCCCCGAACCGCAGATGAGCCTCCTGCGCACCCGGTCCGCCGTCAGCGAGATCCCTCAGCACGTCGGCGATCCGCGCCCCATCCTCATCGGGGAAGCCGACCAGACGGGCGAGGACGAGCACGGGGAGCGGTACGGCGAAATCGGCGATCAGATCGGCCGTACCGCGTTCACAGAACCCGTCGATGAGCCGGTCGGCCAACTGCTCGCAGTCTCCTCGGAGTTCGAATGGCTCGACCTCTTCCAGGGCCTGCCCCACCATCGCGGCGTGACGCCGGTGCTCGGCCCCCGCTGTGAAGTAGATGGACGGCATCGGCCGGCCGATCATCGGCAACAGCGGCCAGTCCTCCGGGATGTGCTCCCACTGATTCCACAGTCCGACGTCCCTGGGGAACAACTCGCCGTCACTCGTCACCTGGTGGAGTTCGCGGTACCCGATGACCAGCCAGGCAGGAAATCCGCCGGGCAGCTCGACGGGCACAACGGGCCCGTGTTCGCTTCGCATGGCGCGGTAGACGAGATGGGGTTCGGTGTGGAACTCGGAACCACTGAGCCGTACGGCGGACGCGACAGCGCTCGCCGGGCAACCTCCGCCAGGCGCTGACACGGGGGCGGACGAGCGCTCGGGCACGCCGGATGCGGGCGTCGTCATCGTGCGGACTCTCCTGTGCCGAAGGCTTCACGCGTTGCGGTCGGACGATCAACGCAGCTTCACTATAGGGATATTCAGTGAGTTCTTCGGCATCAATCACGACCATTCTCGCCACTTACGTGATCACCTGAGCTCGTTTTTGAAGCATTTTTGACTATAAGGGCAGGGATGTACATCACTGGAGCCGCAGAAGCTCGACCACGAGCCGCGCATCGGCCGATTCACTTGCGGGCACCTGCGCGACAATCCGGTTGTCGAGCTCCTCGTCACGGGGGACGCCATTCAGGCCGTAGCCGTCCTTGTCCGGCCCCAGCCACTCCTGTGGCATCGTGCCGCAGACCGTCAATCCGCGGCACGATGCATCACGTGGGGGCCGACGACAGCGCCTGCGCGTCACTCCTTGACGCCGATTCCACCGAAGGCATCGACATCGGCGGGAACGGCCGCGCTGTCGGCGTCGGGCCGCCACTCACTGAGCCGGACGAAGCCGGGGTCGAGGATCCGCAGCCCGTCGAAGAGCGTGACGATCTCGCTCGGCTCGCGGACGAAATACGGCACTGCGCCGCTCTCGATGTATGCCTTCTCCGCGGCGATCATGCCCTCGCTGGTACGCGTGCCGTCGTACACCACGAGGTGGCTGCCGGACGGCAGGCCCGCCATCAGCCGGCCCACCACCTCACGCGCCCGCGCGAAGTCGCCCGCGTGACCGAGTATACCGAGCAGCATCAGGGCCACAGGCCGGTCGAAGTCGAGTGTCTTCGCGGCCTCGGCAAGGATGGCGTCCGGGTCGTAGAGGTCGGCATCGATGTAGTTGGTGACCCCCTCGGGTGAGCTGGTGAGCAGGGCACGAGCGTGCGTGAGAACGAGCGGGTCGTTGTCCACGTACACGATGCGTGACTCGGGGGCGATGCCCTGGGCCACCTGGTGTGTGTTGTCCGCAGTGGGCAGGCCGGTCCCCGTTGTTGCGGCTGGTTCCGAACACTGGTGGCACAGTTCAAGGCCCCCGCGCACAGCACGACCCTCTGCTCTGTTTCCCCCTTCGATGTCGAACCCCCAGGGATCTCTCGGGGTTGTCCCCCACTGAAGGACTCCGTTGGGAAATCCGCAAAGCGGCGGTCTGTAGTGGTCGGGATGGCATGATCGTCTTGTCTGTGGGCGGGAGGGGTCGGGGTGTC
>NZ_JBEOVN010000097.1:0-26545 GCF_040295565.1 Streptomyces sp. NPDC002785
CCGGGAGACCGGTCGGTCTCCCGGCAGGCACGGCCCTTCCGGGTGTGGCCCCGGCGCTGCCGCCCGCCCCCGGTTCGGCTCGTTCCGTCGTCGCTGTGGACGGTGACGGGCTCCTCGCCTCGGCGGTCCGGGCGACACTGGCCCGCGATCACCGGGTGGTGGCGCCGCGGGACCCGGAGTGCGAGGTGGTGGTCAGCGCCGACGACGGCTGGGCGACCGCGGCCGAGCCGCCGCGCCCGGACGTGCGCTGGTTGCCGCTGCGGGTCGAGCTGGGTGTCCTGGTGGTCGGTCCGACCACCGTGCCGGGCCGGACCGGGTGTGTGGCGTGTGCCCGGACCCGACGCCACCGGGCCCTGGGGGCGGGCAGTCCCCGCGCCGCGCTGCTGCGGGCCCACGGCGAGCGTCTCGCCGCCCGGCCTTCGCCGGTCCTCACCCCCTGGGCCTGCCGGGCGGCGGCGGAGCTGGTGGCCGCAGAGGTCGCCGCGCCGACGGCCGGGGTCACCGACCGGGCGGTAGTGTTCCTGTCACTGACCACCATGGCCGTCGACCGGCATCTCTTCCTGCCGGTGCCGGACTGTCCCCGGTGCGGAGGGTTGCCGGCGGACCGGCCGCCGGTGCTGATGGACGTCCCCCGGCCCAAACCGGACCGGGACGTGCTCCGGGTCCGTGATCTGCGGGCCGGCTGGGACGGGCTGGTCTCCCGGTACGTGGACGGCCGCACCGGGCTGATCCGTCAGCTCGACGTGCGCACCGACTACCCGTACCCCATGGTCTCGGCCCCGGTGCGGTTGCCCGGACTGGAGGAGGAGGCCGGATTCGGACGTGATCTGGACTTCGGGTCCTGCGCCCGCACCGCGCTTGCGGAGGCTCTGGAGCGGTGGGGCGGGGCGCGGCCCGGTGGGCACCGCACCACGGTGCGGTGCGGGTGGGCGGGGGTCGCCGACCGGGCCCTGTACCCGCCGGATCTGGGCCTGTACCCGCCTGAGCGGTACGCGGAGGCGGACTTCCCCTATCCCCCGTTCCGGCCGGACATCCCGCTGAACTGGGTGTGGGGGCACTCCTTCGCCCGGAGCGCGCCGGTCCTGGTGCCGGAGGACTACGCCTACTACCGGACCCGGCATGGCGGTGCGACGGCCACGCCGCTGGCCTACGAGGTGTCCAACGGGTGCGCTCTCGGCGGCTGTCTGGAGGAGGCGGCCCTGCACGGGCTGATCGAGCTGGCCGAACGGGACGCCTTCCTGCTGACCTGGTACGGGCGGGTCCCGGTGCCCAGGGTCGATCTGAGTACGGTGGCCGATCCCCGGATCGGGGTGCTCGTGGAGCGGATCCGGCAGGAGAGCGGGCACCGGGTGCTGGCCTTCGCCACCACCGCCGAGCACGGCATCGCCTCGGTGTGGGTGATGGCGGTCCGCCCGCCGGGGCGCCGGTGGCTCGGGGAGCCAGCGGCGGTCTGCGCTGCCGGCGCCCATGTGAACCCCGGACAGGCCCTCCTCAACGGGCTGCTGGAGCTGGCGGCAAACATGGGCTGGAACCGGCCCGCGTTCCGGGAGGAGGCGGGGCGCGCGGCGGCGATGGTGGACGATCCGGAGCTGGTGCGCGAGATGCGCGACCACGCACTGCTGTACTGCCACCCGGCCGCCTTCGACCGGTTCTCCTTCCTGCTGGAGGGGGACGGGGACCCCGACGGCGGCGGGGTGCCGGTGGCGGAGGCGTTCGCCGCTGCCGACTGCCGGCCGCGCGGCACGGACATCCGGGCGGACCTGGCCGAGGTCGTGGCCCGTTTCACCGACCGGGGGATGGACGTCATCGTGGTTGACCAGACCACGGACGAGCACCGCGCGGGCGGTCTGGCCTGCGCGAAAGTGATCGTGCCGGGGCTGCTGCCGATGACCTTCGGCCACCGGACGCGCCGTACCCACGGGTTGCCGCGGCTGGCGCGGCCCCCGGTGGCGGTCCGTGCCGGAGCGCGGGCCCCGGGCGGGGCCGCGCTCAATCCCCATCCGCACCCGTTCCCGTGACTGGAGTCGCCCCGTGACCGAGGACTTCTCGACGCCGGACACCTTCGGGGTCCGGATCGGTGGCCTGCCCGTGTCCACGTTGGAGGACATGCGCTCGCCCGAGCTGTGGCGGCGGGTGGAGGCCATGCGCGCTGCCGGACAGTGGCTGGCGCGGACGGCGGCCAGGCTGTCGGACCAGCTGCACGAGGAGGTCGGCCGGGCCGGACCGGCCAAACCGGTGCTGGTGGCCCTGCGGCGGGCCGTCCACAACGGCCGCCCCCTCACCGACCGGTTGTGGAACGGCGAGGTACGGGCGCTGCTGCCGGAGCCGCTGGTTGCCGAGGTGGAGGAGTGGCGGCGGCTGCGGGCCGGGCTGCCCGCCGCGCGGGACGGGCTCGATGAACTGATCGACCACCAGGCCCGGTCCCAAGGGGCGCTGCTGCGCAAGGCGGCGGCCGATCCGGGCTTCCAGTACGGGCTCGCGCTCAGCAGCCCGGTCCTCCTCGCTGAGGTGCGCAAGTGGCTGGCGCACCCCGACGAGCGGCCTCCGGGGCGGTCCCTGGCGCTGCGGCTGGTCATCTATCTGGCCCGGGTGACGATGAAGACCAGTCCGTTCAGCACGTTCACCGTGAGCGGCCTGGGTTCCTGGGACCGCGTCCCGGTGGAACGGTCCCGCCCCGCGGTGGTGACGGTGGCCGAGGCGAACGTGTGGGTGGTCCAGCAGATCGTGCGCGCCTTGGAGGGACATCCCGAGCTCCTGGGCCGCCGTCGGTTGCGGCTGAACCCGAGCGCCACGCTGGTCGGGGACCGCTGGGAGTTCCTGGGGCCGCAGGACGCCGAGGAGCCGCTGCGGTCCCTGCCAGCGACAGCCGCGGTGCGGATGTGCGTGACCGTGGTCCGCGAGGGCCGGCCCACCCGCGAGGAGACGGCCCGGATCATCGCCGGGCGGACCGGGAACAGCCCGGCGAAGGCGGCGACCTATCTGGAGCGGCTGGTGGAGCTGGGTCTGGTGGAGGTCGAGCGGCCCTTCGCCGACCAGTGCCCCGACCACGTCGCCGCGCTGCGCGGGCTCCTGGCCGGGGCGAGTAGCCCGGAACTGGTGGCGATCGACCGGGAGCTCGCGGCGCTCTCGGGGTTGGTGGCCGGGTACCCCGGGCTGACCGATCCGGCGGACCGGACCGGGGCCGTGGAGGCCGTGAACGGGTGCCTGCGGCGGATCCGGGACCTGCTCGGGCCGGACCGGCTGATGCTGCCGACCAAGAACAGCGTCATCGAGAACGCCCTGCTGGCCGAGCCTTTCCCCGGACCGGACCGGGCGGCCTGGCGGCCGGTCCTGCGAGACCTCGACGCCCTGCGCCGCTGCTGGGCCGTGCTCGATCCGGCGCTGCCCGGCCGGATCGCCCTCGCGGACCTGTTTGCCGAACGGATCGGGCCCGGGAGCGCCGTGCCGTTCCTGGCCTTCCACCGGATGGTGCAGGGCTGGCTGCGGTCCGACCCCGAACTGTCCGCCCTGCTCTCGGTGGGGGTGCACGGCTACCGGGCCATGCACCGCCACCGGCTGCCGCGGATCCGTGAACTGGCCGCCGTCCGGGACGCCCTGTGCGAGGTGGTCGGCTCCGCCCCGCCGGACGGGAACGGGATCGTGCGGATCGCTGCCGATCAGCTGCTCGCGGTGGCCGCGGACCGCCCCGTGTGGATGGGAGCGCCGGATTCGGTGGCCTTCTACGGCCAGCCATTGGACGGTCCGGACGGTCCCGCCTTCGTGGTGAACGCCGTCAACTCCGGGCACGGGCGCGGCAGGGACCGGATCCGGCGGCTGCTGACCCAGGCCGGGGCCGACGCCCTACGGGACACGGTGGTGGACACCGCTCCCCCACTGCCCGGGGTGCTGCGCGCCGACACCCGCCGGCACTTCGGCAGCAACGTGGGGCTGCGCGCCTCCGCCCTGCCGCTGGAGATCGACTGCCCCGAGGGGGCGAGCGACAGCCCCGCCGACCGGCGGATCCGCCTCGGGGACCTCCTGGTGCGGCACGACCCCGAGCTCGGCCTGTTGGTCTTGCACGCACGGGGCCGCACCGATGAGATCCGGCCGGTCCACCCGGGGCTGGTCGCCGAACTGTGGCTGCCGCCCGCGCTGCGCCTGTTGATGCAGAGCCTCGGCGCCACCTCGAACCTGCTGATCCCGGGGCGCCGGATGTTCGGCGACCCGTCCCTGGACGAGGTGGGCGAGGTACTGGCACAGCCCCGTGTGGTGGTGGGCTCCACCACCGTCAGCCGACGGCAGTGGGTGCTGCCGCCGGGGAGCGTGCCGACCCGGGCGAAGGGAGAGAGCGATCAGCGGCTGCTGCTCCGGCTCGCCGACTGGCTGGCCGGGCACGGGATGCCGCAACGCTGCTTCGTCCGCGCCCTGGACCCCAGGTCGGTGGTCAGCGGGGAGGTGTGGCGGGTCAAGTCCCGCAAGCCGGTCTACGTGGACTTCGCCAACCTGCTGCTGATCGGGGTACTGGAACGGTTGCTGGCCGCCGGCCCGGAGCAGGTGGTGTTTCTCCAGGAGGCGCTGCCCGACGCCGGCCGGCTACCGGACCACGGCGGCGGGCCCCGGGTGACCGAATACCTCGTCGAGATCAACGAAGGACGGACAGGATGACCACGACGGATGGACCCGACACCGCCGCCGCGCTAGACCCGGCCGCCGCGCGGGCCGAGGACTGGGTGTGCGCGCACCTCTTCTACGACGCCGACCAGGACGCACTCCTGACCCGCTGTGTCCGGCCACTGGTGGCCGACCTGGAGCAGCGGGGCCTGGCCCAGTCCCACTTCTTCCTGCGGTACTGGGAGGGCGGGCCGCACGTGCGGCTGCGGGTGCTGCCCCGGAGCCTCGCCGACAGTGACGGAGTCCGCGCCGCCGTGGAACACCGGATCGGTGCCTTCCTCGCCGAGTCGCCCTCCCCGGACGTGGTCGACCGGAGCCGGTTCACGGGCGTGGCGAGGGGGCTGGCCAGGCTGGAGGGCCGGGAGGGCCACGACGATGTGGTCCGCCCCAACAACTCCCTCGAATTCACCCCCTACGTCCGGGAACACGCCGACTACGGTCACGGCGCGGCCATCGCGGCGGTGGAACGGCACTTCTGCGAGTCGAGCCGGCTGGCGATGTCGGTGGTGACGGCCGACACGAGCGTGGACCAGCGGGCGCTGCTCGCCTTCGACCTGGTGGTGGGGGTGTTCGCGCTGTGCGACGAGATCCGTGACCGGTGGGCACGGGCGGGCGGGCCGCCGGTGCCGTTCGGCAGCGGGCCGGAGGCCGCCGACGCGGAGCCGCGCTTCCTGGCCCAGCGGGAGAAACTGTGCGCCCGGGCCCTGAGAACCTGGGAACTGGCCGCCGACCCGGTGGGCAACGACCACCGGGGATACTGGCTCGCCTCGGTGCGCCGGCTACGCGAGGAGTTACGGCGGTTGGAGGAGAGCGGCGGGTTCACCGCCGACTGGATCGCCTCCCCGCTGGCCGGTCCGCTGGATCTGGGGGGCACCGACCACCCGGCCACCGAGCTGGTGCTGCTGCGCTGCGCCCACTTGGTGAACAACCGGCTCGGGCTGACCCTGTGGCAGGAGAACCAGCTGCGGTTCCTGGTGGGGCGGGTGCTGGCTGAGCTGCCGCAAGCGCGGAGTGTGGCATGAGCGGGCCGGCCAGACCGTCCTGGCACAGCCTGCACGTCCACTGCCACGACGAGGCCGCGCATCCCGCACTGGTCCTGGGCGGGCTGCGGCCGGCCTTCGCGCAGGTCCGGCCGTGGGTGGCCGGGTCCTGGTTCGGCCGACACTGGCTGTGCGGGCCGCACCTGCGGCTGAACTTCCTGACCGAGGAGGCGACCTGGACGGAACGGGTGCGGCCGACCGTGGTGGCGGTCGTCACCGACCACGTGCGCTCCCACCCCTCGACCGCCGAACCGGACCGGGCCGCGCTGTCACCCGTCCACGCGCGGCTGGCGGAGCTGGAGATGGAGGAGGGGCCGCTGTGGCCCTGGGAGAGGGACAACGCGGTGGTGGAACGGCCGTACGACCACCGGCAGCGGGTACTCGGCTCCCCCCGGGCGAGCGAGCTACTGGCGGGCTTCCTCTCCGGCACCAACGACCTCACCTTCCGAATGTACGAGGAGCTGCGCACCGCTCCCCTGCCGGTGCTGGCCCTGGACCTGATGTGGGCCACGGTGGCCGCCGCGTCGATCCCCTTCGAGGACGGCGGTGCCCCGATCACCAGGGGTGTGCTGTCGCTGCGTTCGCATGCGGACGCCTTTCTCTCCCGCACCGCCGACCCGGACGCCTACCGGGCCCGCTTCGAGGAGCGGTTCCGCCGGCAGGAGGCGGCGCTGTGCGCGCGACTGCGGCAGGTGGAGACGTGCCTGGCCGAGGAGCCGGGCGGGCCCGGGGCGGACGGGCGGGCGTTCGTACGGGAGTGGGCCGCGGCCGTCCGGGAGCACCAGCGGCTCGCCGGGCCGTTGCTGGCCTCGGGGGAGGTGTCGATGGCGGCCGCGGCGGCGGCCTCCCGGATGCCCACCCGGCAGGTGAGCGCCTTCCACACGCTGTTGCGCTCCGACCACGGACACCACGATTTCGTCTCCGACGACCTGTGGTTCTCCTCCTTCCGGCTGGTGATGAACTACCTCTACCTCCAGCTCAACCGGCTCGGGCTGACCCCGGTGGGCCGGGGGCTGCTGTGTCATCTCGCGGCGCGGGCCGTGGAGTCGGCGCACGGCACCTCGGCCGTGGCCGACTTCGAGCGGTACGTGGTGGCGGCGGACGACGGTGCGGAGCCGTCGTGGCGGCGGCTCGGCGCCCGCTGGGCGGAGGACACGGGCTGAGACCGGCACGTGCGTTCCCGGCCGGTTCAGCCGGTGCCGAAGACCTCGGCCAGCTGGCGACGTCCACGGATCCCCAACTTGCGGTAGGCACCGGAGAGGTGGAACTCGACCGTACGGACCGCGAGGAAGAGCAGGCCCGCGATGTCGCGGTTGGTGTGCCCGTCCTTCGCCAGGTGGAGAATGCGTTGCTCCTGGGGGGTGAGCCCGGCCATACGCGGGTCGGCGAGGGGGGCCGTCGGCACGCCGGTGGTCGGCACGGCCCGGCCACCGGGGGCCGAGGACCGGACCGGCACGGGTGTGGTGGCCCGGGCCGAGCCCGGCGGCCCGAGCCGGTCCCAGGCCTCCCGGGCCCGCCGCAGGACGGGTTCGGCCCCGCAGGCACGGGCGAGTTCAGCCGCGCCGACCAGTTCGGTCAGGGCCCGGTCGGTCTCGCCCCGGTCCGCGAGGGCGCTACCCAGGTCCAGCCGGGCCAGGGAGAGTTCCAGAGCGGCCGGAGTCGGGGCGAGCCGGGTCACCGCCTCGTCGAGCAGTTCCATCCGCCGGTGCCCGGTCTCGGTCAAGGCTACGGCGTGCAGCGCGGTGCCGACGCACTCGGGAGTGCCCCAGAGGCGGGCCACGGCCAGCTCGGCGCCCGCGAGCGCGACGGCGCGCGCCCGTTCGTCCTGCCGTGCGAGCAGGCGGGCGGCCCGGGAGCGCCAGGGCAGCACCGCCGGGTTGCGCACCCCCGCTTCCTCCAGTAGACGGCCCGCCGCGAGCAGGGCGGCGACGGCCCGCGCGGGGTCGGTGTCCTCGTACACGGCCGCCCGCGCGACCAGCGCGTGCACCGAGTCGCGGCGGCGGGGCAGTGGCCTACCGTCCAGTCGGGCCTTGGCGAGCAGAGCGCGGGCCGCCTCGGGTTCCCCGCGCAGGGCCCGCACCTCGGCCAGGGCCGCCACCACGGCCACCGCCGAGGGCAGCCCACCGACGGCGGCCGGCAGCAGCTGGTCGACCACCGGGGCGAGGATGGCTTCGGCGGCGGGGAGGTCCCCCCGGGCCCGCAGGATCCTGGCGCGGAGCAGCTCCACCCGGACGTGTTCCCAACGGCTGGGTCGGGCGCCTCTGTGCTGCCGTCCACGGCCGCACAGACTCCACGCCTCCGCCGTCTCGCCGGCCGCCAGCAGCGCCCCGCAGGCATACCAGAGCAGGCCGACCGAGCAGGCGGGGACCCGTCCGGTGCCCCGGGGCAGTCCCTGCCGGGCGTGGCGGACGGCAGCGGCCCGGTCCAGGCCGACGTCGACCTCGCGGGCCGCCCGCAGCGCCGCGATCTCCCGGCCCACCAGCCCCCGGCGCGGAGTGGCGAGGACCAGGTCACCGAGCGGGTCGGTGACCGCCTGCCACAGCGGGCCGCGCCGGAAGGTGAACTCCTTGTGCAGGCGCAGTCGGAGCTGCCAGGGGTTGGCCCCCGGGGTCCGCGCGAGCCGGGCCGCCGTCTCGTCCAGGACGGTCACGGCCTCATCGGCGCGGCCGCATTCGGTCAGCACGGCGGCGAGGGCGAGAGCGTACTCGGCGACCAGGGCCGGGATCTCGCACTCCTGCCGGGCGGTGTCGAGTAGCCGGGCGGCCCGCTCGGGGTCCACGAAGGCGTCCAGTTCGGCGAGTTCGCGGTGGACGGCGGAGCGTTCGTGCGGGCGCAGGTGTTCGCGCAGGGCACCGCGCAGGTGGTGGGCGGCTTCCACCGGTCGGCCGTCCTGTTCCAGGCGGTACGCGGCGGAGCGCAGTTGACGCACGGCCCAGTCCTTGCCCACCGGGCCGGCGGCGATCAGGTGGCGGGCGACGGCGGTGGGGGCGGCGTGCCGTTGGCGCAGCAGGACCGCGGCCCGCAGGTGCAGGGCGACCCGGGTGCCGGCGGCTACCCGGGCCACGACCATGGAGGCGAGCAGGGGGTGGCGGAAGGCCAGCGGGGTGCGGTTGGCGAACAGACAGGCCTCGACGAGCTCGTCGACGACGGCGAGGGTTTCGTCGACGGGCAGTCCGGCGAGGGCGGCGCTGTCGGTGACCTCGGCGTCGGAGTCGAGCACGGCGACCGCGCGGGCAAGGGCCAGGGCCGGTTCGCCCAGCCCGGCCAGCCAGCGGTCGACGCCGGGGAGAGCGCCGGAGGCTGCGGTGGCACGGAGCGCGGCGGCCGTGGGGGTGGTGCCGGCGTGCGGGGTGAACAGGGCGTGCAGGAGGGCGGGGTTGCCGCCGGTGAGTTCAGCGCAGACGGCGGCGGTGCGGGGGTCGAGGACGACCCGACATCGTTCGGCGGCCTGGGGCAGGGCGTCCGGTGGGAGTCCTCGCAGGTCGACGAGGTCGGCGCCGGCGAGGAGGGCGGCGGCGGGGGATTTGGCGGCGCCGTGGGCGGGGGCGGTCACCGCCCCGGAGCCGATGCCGGGAAGGGCTGCGGTCAGGACGATCAGCAGGGGGGCGGGGGGCAACGTGCGGGACAGGTCGCGCAGCCACCGCAGGGAGCCGGGGTCGAGACGGTCCAAGTCGTCCACGCACAGCAGGACCGGGGTGTCGCCGCGCACGCGGGCCGCCTCCAGCCGGTGCCGGAGCTCGTCGACGCCAGCCGGGCCGCGCCGACCGGGGGACGCCGTGGCGCCAAGTCGGGCGAGGAGCCGGTCGGCGGAAGCATAGGGGCGGTCCGCGAACCCGGTCGCGCGGACCGAGGCGACCCGGAACCCGTCGGCCGCCCCCCGGGCCGCGCACGTCCCCAGCAGGGCCGATTTACCCGATCCCGGTTCGCCCCGGATCACCACAACGATCGGGCCGAGGCCGCTGCGGGCCTGTTTGAGAGCGGCACCGAGCCGGGCCATCTCGATACTGCGACCGATCTCCCCAAGCACTGCCATGTACCCCTCCTGGCCACGATCGACGAGCTCTCGCCACTCTCCTGCCAGAGCTGGCGAGCAGCTCTCAGGTTACGAGGCGGCCCCTCGGCCGGGACCCTGGCCCGGGACCGGAAAGAGCCGCCCGGTCACCGAAGGCCGCGCCCCGAGCGCGGTAAGCCGTCATCCGCCGCCGGGCCCGCGATTCCGTTTCGGACACCCGCGTACCCCTCCCCCGCCCAAGTCCCGCCGGGCCGCGGCCCGATCGGCCATGGGCCCGGCCGCCGCGAGCGCGGACCCCGGACGGCCGGTGCCCCGGCAGGCGGGCCCGGGGCCTCAGGCCCAGAAACGGACCGTCTTTCGGTCCAGCCCGGCCTCCCGGGCAATCTCCGACAGGCTGATGGCCCCGGATTCCAACAGGCTTCGGAAACGCCGTAGTTCCAACCACCGATGCGGGTCCAAGACCACTGTCTACCGCCTTCCGCCGTCTCTCACCGACCAAGCAGCAGACTGCCGAGCAGAGAGTCTCACCGCATCAACAACTGTCCTTTTTCATCCGTACGCGGGTGGGGACGTTCACGTGTACGTCGACACCTGGTGGTTTACGACAGAAACGTCGAGGTGGCCCGCCACGAGAGGCTGATCGCGAAGGGCAGCTGCCGCCTGGACCTGGACCACTACCTCGAAGCTCGTAGTCCTTGAACCAGTCGTTCCCGGTCTGGGAGACGCTGTCCCCGTCGATGTAGTGGACGTCCTCCTCCTCGACCGTGGCCAGCCGCAGCGCGGCCTTCGACGAAGCGATCGCCTTCCCCACGGAGCCCCAGCCAGCAGGAACAGCCACCGGGTGAACAGAACGGGGCTGCTTGTTCAGGGCTGGCAGGGGAGGCGATCATTCGGCTATGAGACCCGAAGTGCAGACGTTCGTTGCCGACGGACCCCTTCCCGACTGGGACGCCAGCGAGGAAGAAATCGACCGGCGTGACCGCCAGCTGACGGCGATCTCCCGCCCCGTCACATCCGAAGAGGCCGCTGCCCTGGCCACCTGCTTCGGTCCCGACGACTGCTACGGCGTCGCCTGGACGCTCGTGCACCTGATCGAGACGGCTCCCGGCCCGGTGCCGCAGCTGGAGGATCCGGGTCCGGAAGCCGGTGACTGGGCCGAGGTTCTGCGGGCGCGATGGGGCGGCGAATCCTCCACGGCTTGACGGCGTAACTGCATGAGGTGTCTTTCCCGCGCGATAGCCGAGGGGAAGAGGTCTGCTTCGAGTCCGGTGGGGATAGGAGGGCGACACCCCCTGACCCCGGCCCCGGCGGGTGCCTCAGCACATGGTGAGCTGCTCGTGCTCGGGCAGGTCGAGGTGGACGATCCGGCTCTGGGGAAGGACGTCGGCGAGCTCGCGCGCCTCCTGGGCGCTGCGGGCCAGAACCAGCTCCTCCGTGAGCTTGGGGCAGGCACCGGCCAGGCCGGGGCAGGGCCGCACGATCCCGTACAGCGACCGCCGCTTGTCGGCCACGTGGACCGGGACGCCGCGGGCGTACTGCGACCACATCATCGGCTTCTCCGGGATTTCCACCCGCAGGTTCGACGTCCGCCAGGCGTACTCGGCGACGGCGGCGAACAGCTCGGTCTGCTGCTGCGGCGACAGCCGGCCCCACCACGCCCGCGCGGTCTCCAGGTCCTGGCGCTTTTTCTCCTCACGCTCGGCCTGCTCGAGGGCGAGACGTGCCTCACGCTCCACCCGCTCCCGCTCTCGGCGCGCGTCCTCCTCCGCCCACCGCCGCCGCATCTGTTCCATGTAGACGCGGTGCTCCTCCTCCCGCTGCAGCCGCCGACGTTCGTCCTCCTCGGCCTTCCGTACCCGCTCCTGCTCCTACAGCTCCTTCCGGCGCCGTTCCGCGGCCTCCTCCTGCTCTTGCTGGCGGGCCTCCCGCTCCGCCCGCGCGGCTTCCTGCTGCTGCCGCATCGCCTCGTGCTTGTCCTGATCGGCGATCGACCGCTTCGAGGTCCACCACTGATCCCGCTTGAACTGACGCTGCTCACCATCGACCACCCGGTACACCCGCCGGTACCGGCGCAGCACCTCGGCGGGAACAAGCTGCCCCTCCAGCGCCCAGCGCACGAACCGCTCCAGCGTCTCCTCCCGGAACTCCCACCGCCCGCTCCGGTAGACGAACCCGGCGAGCCCGTCGTCCACCATCCACGGCTGCTCCCGTTCCTTCGGGGCCCGGACGCGGACGGCCGGCACCGCGCTGATCCACCGCGGCGGCCGCGCGCCCGGGTGCACCCAGCACACCCGGATCCCCTCGTCGGCGTACCGGTCGGTGCGATCAGCAATGTCGTCCACCGTGATCTGCGACAGCTGCGCCTCCCAGGCCATGCGCCGACTCCCGTCCGCAGACGAGGCCATGACGTCCGCCCGCCACGCCCCGTCCTCGGCTGGCACCTCCAGCGCCGCGAACCACCCGGCCGCCCGGATCGCGCCCGCCATCTCCAACTTGAGCATGTGGTGCTCCCACGACTCGTTCAGCAGCTCACACGACTCCGGCCGTTCCCGGTCGTGACAGAAGAACCGGACCCCGTACCGGGAGACCTTCGGGTGCAGGCCCCAGGAACAGTCTGGGCAGGTGAGCGGGACGCGGGGATGGACCTTGTGGATCTGGCCCCATTCCAGGCCGTGTCCGAGGCTGGGGAGGGTCGAGTCGAGGCGGCCCAGTTCAGGGTGCAGCGCGGTGAAAGGCATGAATCGCATCTCCTGGCGATCCGGCATGCTTGCGGCGTATCTGACAGGACAGCAGATATCAGGCACCACTGACAGAGGGCCTCCAGCGTCTGGTCCTCGCCGCCGCCCCGTACGTCGACGCGTTCTCGCCCGCCAGGCTGTCCGGGAGGAAGAGCGGCGCCGCAGCCTCGCCGCCTTCCTGGGCGGCTGGGACGCGGCGGGCGGGGCGGCGACGTCTTAGCGCTGGCCGGGTGTCTGGAGGCTCACGCGGGTGCTGCCTCCAGTGCCGGGCGAAGCGACGCGAGCGGGGAGCGCCAGCCTTTCTCCACTGCGCTGCTCCCAGTCGACCTCGGGGTGGGCGGGGATGACCGCGTCGACGGACGCCGTGGTGTAGAGCGCGACATCGACGGCTCCGGCCCGGCTGGCGCCGAAGCGGACCTCGAGCGACTGCGGGGAGCGGACCCATCCACGGCGCTCTGCTAGTGGTCGTCTGTGCACTCGTGCTGGCCCCAGCACAGCGAGCCGTGTGTGCGGTCGACCACACCGGCCTTCAGCCAGCTCCGGATCAGGTCCCTGGCGGGGAACTGTCCGACGGAGGCCATCAGGTGGTTGTGGTCGATGCGGTCGAACGCCGCCGACAGGTCCGCGTCCAGGACCCAGCCGCCGAGCCGCCGCTGACCTGCGAGGGCTGGGACGAGGTCGTCGAGGTCAGCCTTTACTTCCCGGCCGAGGGACCACTGGTCGGCGAGCCGCTCTCCGACGACCTGGACGAAGTCCCCCTCCTCGGGGATCCGGAGACGTACCAGTGGTGGAAGTTCCGGATCCACGCACGCGGCCGGGACGCCGCAGCCGGCGACATCAACGAGGATGAGGGCGACACCGTCCTGGAACAGCACCTCATCCAGATCTGGGCCGCACCCCAGGCAGCAGAGATCCGGCACCGGCTCACCGACCAGGTCGGCCGACGCAGCCGCACGGCCGGCCCCGACGAATAAACGGAGACGAAAGCCGCGGAGGCAGCGCACGCGACACAACCGCCCGCTTCCGACCAACACCGTCCCACCGCCCCCCTCCACACCGAGCTGCACGCCCGAACCCCGGACAGCCCCACCTGATTCCACCCGGCGCGCCTGTACCCCCGTGATCCACATGCGCCCTCAGGGCCCTGGCATGAGGATCGGGGTCCTTCCGGCGCTCCGGTGTGATTGAGGTGGTGGTCCGGCGCTCGCCTCCCGCCCGGCGGGAGGCGCCCCGGTTCACGCTTCTGTGCAGCTCACGGGCGGTGTTCCATGGCCCGATGCTCAGCGAAAAGAAGATCGGCCCGGGAGGGACTGCGTACTACTTCCGCAGCGTGATGGTCGGCGACGGCCACCGCCCTGCGGGGAAGCCGCTGCGCGCTGCCCAGAACGAAGCCGGTGTTCCGCCCGGCGTCTGGAAGGGCCGGGGTCTGGCCGGGGACGTGGTGACCGAGCGGCAGGCTGAGCTGCTCCTGGGGGAAGGCCGGCACCCGGACGCCGACCGGATCGAGCGCGAGCGCCTGGCGGAGGGCAAGAGCCCGGCGAAGGCCCGGCGGGCGACCGTGCTGGGGGTGCGGTGCGGTGGTGCGCACGGTGCGGTGGACCTGTCCGGCGGTGGTGCGCACCGGCCGGTGCGGGGTGCGCATCGAGGGCCTGGCCCACGCCGACGGCCTCCAGTTGGCGCAGGACGTCGGCGACGGTCTCACCGTGCTCTTCCTGTATGAGGACCTGCAGGACGAAGGCGATGACCGCGTGGGCGACGCCGCCCACCGTGTCCGGCCCGGTCTGCGCCCAGTTGCGCAGGGTGGCCACGAGGACCCGCCCGACGGCCTCCAGGGCGAAGGAGTTATCGCACGGGTCCGGGTCGGTGCCGCACAGTGCCGTGACCGGGACGACGATCCGCTCCGCGACGTCCGCGAGCAGTGCGGGCATCCGCGGACCGGCGTCGGTGAATCCGGCAGCCGCTTCGGTGTCGTCGGCCTCCACGGCCCGCAGGTAGCGGAAGGCGCTGAGCACCGCGTCCGGCGTCATCGGGGCGAGCGGCTTGAAGGGGTTCTGGAACATGGACGGCTCCTCACGTACGGGCCGCCCCGCTGGTCGCGGCGGCCTCGGAACCGATGCTCGGATCGCGGCCCTGTGGACAGAGGTTGGCGCCGACGGGGGAGATTTCTCCCCCTTTCCGGTGTGACGTCGCATCACAGTTGGCAATTCAGCACGCTAGATGGCAAGCACCGCTGAACTTGGCGCATGGTTACTCTGCAGAGTCGCCCTATCGCATTGAAGCTCTCGGATCCCCACTCGGTCTCGTTCGTGCTGGCAGGTATTCAGTGCGGTGGGTCCCGAGCGCCGATCCCTCCCAGCGAAGGTTGAGTGATCGTTTTGGGCTAGCCGTCTGGGGAAGCGGCAGGGAAAGGCGTCATGCGCCCTGAAAACCCTGTGCACAGCTTGCCCACGTCGCGCCCGGTGGTCCCGGTGGTCGATGCCCCACCAAAGATCAGATCGGCAATCGGTCCGCAGCGGCATTCAGCGCGACTGAGCGGGCCTACGTCGCAAGCGGCTGGGAATTCACCATGTCGGGCCCCTGTTCCGGGTGTTCGTGGTGAATCTGCGGTGGTTGGCCCACGATTGGCATGAGCGGTGCGCCTACGAGGATGGGTGTTGCCGCCCCCTGCCTCGTCCAGGTGACCGCTCCCTGCGCTTATGCCGTCCGGGCTTCTCGACACGCGGGAGCACTACCAAATCTTCACCTGCCAGGTGACAGTACCTGCCGTAAACAGGCGTTGCCGGTTCGTCCTATTAGCCATACTGAGGCTGTCACGTCAAGTCCGGTACCTTCCGGGGGCGTTCATGCCGAGCCGCGCGGTAGCTTACGGACTTCACATCCGTCACTGACGTATGAGGAACTCGCGGGGGAGGATCATGACATCCGATGCGGACGAGCCCAGGACGGTCACGGAGCCACCGGGGGATTTGAAGAAGGGCCCGCCCGGCGGGTCGGAACACGTGCCCCGCCTCTATGTACGGCTGATGGCTGCGATCGGCACGATCGGGATCGTCGCCGCCGCGGCCGCCGCGGCCGTCGGTCTCACCACCGACCCGGTGCTCCGGTTGCCGGAGACTATGCCGAGCATGCCGACGCCCGGACAGACCTCTCTGCCGACCGGATTTATCACAGCGCTCCCTACCGATCTCCCGACCGACTACACCAAACCGACGCAGCTACCGAGCGGCTTCCTCCCCTCCGGCTTCACAACCGACCTGCCCACCGTCTTCCCTACCGGCTTCCCCTCGACGTTTCCGCCCGAGTTCCCCACGGGTGTGCCAGGACTGCCCTCGGGCTTTCCCAGCCTGCCCGAACTCCCACAGGACGGAGGGGCCTCATGACGGTGGCAGCCGATGCCGTCCCGACCATGCCCGGCAGGCCACCGGCGCGCGTGCCCCGTTATGGCATGACGGGCACGATCATCGTGACCCTCGCACTGTCTGCGGTGTACGCGGTCGGCCAGATCCTCTTCTGGGCCGCTCCCGAACTCCCCTCGCAGACGAGCTGGCTCAAGTTCTTCCTGCTGCCCGAGCCGACACCCTTCCAAGTGACGCGGGTCCTACTTCTGATCGGCTGGGGCCTCGCGGCCCTGCTCGGTCTCGCTCTACTGCTCACGGGGCGCAGCGGCACCCCGGCGGGTCCCGGAGTCCACCCCCGATCCGAACGAGCCCTACGAGCCTGCCAGTTCGGCATTCTTGGCGCCTTGCTGCTGCCCTTCACCGTGATGTCGCTGGCCACCATGGGGGCCAATCCACTTCAGCTGCTGCTCTGCCTGCCCCCTACACTGGCGGCGCTGTTCCTCGTCCATCGGGCGCAGCTCTACCGGCGGATGCCGGGATGGCTGCTGCTGACCGGCTTCGGGTGGGGTGCTCTTGTCGGCGGCGGGTTCGGGATCGTCATGATCACCTGGTTGCAGCGGTCCCTGCCCGGCTACTTCCTGTCCCGCTACTGGGAGCGCCCCCGGGACAGCGTCCGCGAGCTCTACGTCCTGTTCCCCCTTGATGCGGCCCTCGTGACGGAACTCGGCAAGGCGGCCGGAGTCGCTGTTCTCTTCCTGCTCTTCCGGCGCCACATCGACGGCGTGATCTCCGGAGTCGTCCTCGGCGCGGCCGTCGGGCTCGGGTTCAACCTCACCGAGACAGTCCACTATCTGGGCTTCGTCAACCCGGAGCACCATTTCACTCAGTTCTGGGACCGGCAGGTAGTCGGGCTGATGGCGGCGCACGTGGCATTCACCGCGCTTGCGGGTGCCGGGATCGGCGCGGCCCGCTGGTTGCCGGCGCACAGGGACCGGTGGCTGGTCGTCGGCGGTGGGCTTCTGGGCGCAGTGGGCGGGCACTTCGAGACGGACGTGATGCTGATCAATCTCGACAATCGCAGGGCAAGCTGGTATGCGAACGAGACCCTCGGTCTGCTCGTCGGAATCCCGGTGATGACGTTGATCACCTCAGGGGTGTTCGTAGCGCTGTATGTGCTGATTTTGCGTCGTGGCCTCAAGGCCCAGGCGGCGGGACTGGGTGATGCGCTGCGCGCCGAGGCAGTTGCCGGGCACGGTACGGTCACCGAGCCGGAGATCGACCTACTGCTCTCCCCGCGCCGTCGTCTCCTGCTGGAAGTACGGGTATGGCGCCGCGACGGCACGGCGGGGCTGCGCCACCTTCAGCGGTTCCAGCAGGCGCAGCTCGACCTCGCAGTCCAGCGCTGGCACCGCGGACGTCCCGGCGCCGATTCCTTCATCCCGCCGGAGGAGCGGCTCCGCAGTCGCGTACTGGAGTTGAAGGGCACCTCCACGCCCCCCGACGCACCCCCGCTGCCCGCCCAGGAGGAACTGTCGTGATTGGCACCCGCATCGTAAGGCTGTCAGCCCTGGCCGTCGCTACCGCGGCCCTCGTCCTCGGTGCCCCCTCGCCCGCCTCAGCGGAGTGCGCGGCCCCTACCTACCATGGCGGTCTGCCACTACGGGTCGGGGAGTGCCCCGAGGCAATCGCCAGCGGCGCGGCGGCCGGAGTGTGGGCTCTCCTCGTTCTCGTCGCAGGGCTGTGGCTCGCCTCCGCGCTGTCCCGGTCGAGAGCTTCGACGGACGCCGATCTGGGAACTATCGACAGGGTGTTCACCCACGAGGACCAGACCGAGGACGGACTGTGATCCGCCCCGCGGTTAACACCTGGCTGCGCGGCCTCACGGTCTTGCTGTTGGCGCTGATGATGACGCTTGCGGCGGCGCCGCATGGTGTGGCCGATGTCATGAAGCCGAAACCTGCGGCGGAGGGGACCGACCTTTCCGAACGCTTCGAGAATCCTTTGATGAGCCCGCCGCTGTGGCCGGTGGCGCAATTGCGCATGGCTCTGTATCAGGCGCTTGTGGCGGGCAAGGAAGACGCATTCAACCAGTACCGCAACGGTGCGGTCGTCTTTATCGACCCCTCGGTGCTGACTGACAAGCAGTTCCAAAGAATCGCGACGATGACTAATAACGTCGACAACCACTCAAGCAGGAGCGTCTGGAGTGCGTCGACCGCCGAAGTCGGTCCGTTGGAAAGCTACCTGAAACCGGAAGTGGTCGCCCGCCTGAAGGCCGACAAATACCCACGCCTCTTCGCTATCTCCGCGTTGAACACCCCCAAGGAAGAGGAAACTGACACAAGCCAGCATTCCGAGAGAGTGCTCCAGAACCTCCTGGAGGAACTCGGAATCCCCTGGCAGGCGATAGCCCTCGCGGGGTCCGAACGCCGACAATGCTCAGCATGCGCCCCCCTCTACCATCCAGAGACACCCCTCGTCTTCGGGCACCCGTACGGCCTCACCGCTGCGGAGATTGCCCAGTTGGACAAAAATATCGCCGAGGCCCGCCAGAAGGTGGCTGCCAAGGGAACCGCAGCCCAGAACCATGAGCAGGGGAAGGTCGAGAGACAATCCAAGATAGGGGTAGGAGAGCGCAATGGCCGCGCCGCAGATCAGATAGGAACCGATCTCAATGGTGTAAAGAAGGAGATGAACAAACAGCTCGACAAGGCTTCGTCGGCGAATCCCGAACTGTTCGTCAGAACATTACCCTGCCCCACTCCGAACGCCCATTCTCTGCACCAGCCCCGGCGCCACAGAGCGGTCTCCCCGACGCTCGCCCTCGCGGCGGCAGCACTCAAAGGCGACGGCCCCTGCCCTGAAGAGGAGGACGCGAAAGGTTCCCCGAGCGCCACCGGCCTGGGCGCCACTCTCACTCTGCCCAGCATGGCCAACGGCGGCATCGACTTCTCCACCATGCAACTGCGCTACCTCGCCGACCCCGGCGACGGCAGCGGCCTTCAGTACTCCTTCAGGGCCGACCTGAACCCCCTCAAAGGAGACAACCGCCAGCCCACCGGCATCACGGCCGCGACCCAGAGTTCCGACGCCTTCTTCGTCTGGCTGTCCCTCAACCCTTCCGCCTTCTGGGTAAACCTCAACCCGACGGAGCCGAACCGCATCGTCGACGACCGGCTCGGCCGTACGGACGCGGGGCGAGTCATGCTGGAGGCCGACCTGCGGATGAAGAAGACGGTCGGTGAGCTGATCCATCCGCACAGTGCGCTGGGTCGGAAGTTCTGGGGCGGAGTTCAGGGTGACTGCTTGTCGTTTCGCAACTGGATCCTGCCGGCGCCCGCATCGGTCCGCCAAGAGGGCGACAAGCTCTACATCCTCGACGCGCCTCTCGACGTAAAGATGGAGACTCAGTACCTGGCGAGCCACGGCAAGTCGTCTGCCCGCTCGTGCCCTCAGCAGGACCAGGCCACAGAGGACCACAATGAGGAACTCTTCCGCAGCCTGATCCTCCCCAAGCTCAAGCACGCCATCAACAGCGCCCCCGAGTACGCCGCGCTGCGCCGTGTCTATCTCGCCCGGGTCGCCGCCCACTGGTACCGCGAGCTGAGTCTGGCCAAGGAGACGACGTACGGCCACCTCATCGACAGCGGCGACGTCGATAGCTGGACGACCACCGGCGGTTGGAAACCCACCGATACCTTCGATCGGTACGTCGACTCGTACACCAAGGGCGATTTCAAGGTCACCGACAAGACCACCCGCGGTAACACCACCTACGTGCATACCTACGTCTACGGCGGTGTCGACCTCACCAATATTCCCCTTGAAAAAATCTCTGACGAGCGCTTCACCGCGGACTTCGCAAAGCTTCCGCAGAACATCGACCGCTCGTTGCAGGCACCGTCAAACACCGACGGGGGCGACACCGTCTGGCTCGGCTCTCCGACCCCCCGCCAGGCAGCTGGCCTGGGCCCATCTGCGGATCCTGTATCCGTAGGTGCTTGGGCATTGCGACTGCTGCCGGTGCTCCTCCTCCCCCTAGTCGTACTGCTTTGGCGGCGCCGGCGCCGCCTGAACACCCCCGTTCAGGCGAGCCCTCTGCGACGCGCGGCAGTCGGAGGCAGAGGGGGACCACGGGGTCCCTCCCGCGGGACTCCGTAGTTCAAACGTAACTACCTTGAAGCATCAACAGGAGGTCAAAACGAGGTGGCTCCTTGTTGAGGACGACGGCCACGGGACTGTAAAACGTTCGGCTCTGTTCCGTAGTCGGTGGTGACGGCATGTTACGAGTCTCGTTGACATCACATGCGCGATGTCAACTCCCTTGTGGGAACAGTGTTTTCGGGGCTTGCGGCGTTGGTCATCGAGGAGGTGGTGGATGGCGGTGAGGTGATCCGGGTCGTGGCCCGGAGCCGGGATGTTCCCTTGCCGTGCCCGGTGTGCGGGGTGCTGACGGGGAAGGTGCACGGGTACCACGGCCGGACTGTGGCGGATGTGCCGGTCGACGGCCGAAAGGTCGTGGTCCACGTCCAGGTACGACGCTTGGTCTGCCCGGTCCTGGGATGCCGGCGGCAGACCTTCCGTGAACAGGTCCCCGGGCTGCTGGAGCGTCTCCAGCGCCGCACCACGCGTCTGACCGGCCAGGTCTCCGCGGTGGTGAAGGAGTTATGCGGCCGGGCGGCCGCCCGGCTCACCCGGTCACTGGCCGCGCCCGTGTCGTTCGCTACCGCCCTGCGGCTGCTGCGGCGCATCCCCGTACCAGCGGTGCGGACCCCGCGAGTGGTCGGGGTCGACGACTTCGCCCTGCGCCGCCGACACCGGTACGCCACGATCATCATCGACGCCGAAACAGGCGAGCGCATCGACGTGCTGCCCGACCGTGAGGCCGCCGGCCTGGAAGCCTGGCTGCGCACGCATCCCGGCGTCGAGATCGTGTGCCGGGACGGGTCGGCCACCTACGCCGAGGCGATCCGCCAGGCCCTGCCCGATGCGGTGCAGGTCAGCGACCGATGGCACCTTTGGCGGAATCTGTGTGGCAAGGTCCTGGCCGAAGTACGCGCCCACGCCCCCTGCTGGGCCACCGTGAACCCAACCCGCCCCGGCGGGGTCCACGAGCAGACCACCCGCGAGCGCTGGCACAAGGTCCACAACCTCCTCGGCCGGGGTGTCGGACTCCTGGAATGCTCCCGCCGCCTGAACCTGGCCCTGAACACCGTCAAGCGCTACTCCCGCATCCCCGAGCCGTCGGCCGAACGCATCACCCCTCGCTACCGGCCCACCCTGGTCGACCCCTACCGCGAGCACCTGCGCACCCGGCGCGCGGCCGAGCCCGCGGTGACCGTCACGCAACTGTTCCGCGAGATCAAAACCCAGGGTTATACCGGCAGCCACAACCTCCTTGTCCGCTACCTCACCCAGGGACGAGCCGAGGGCAACCGGCTGGTGACCACCCCACGCCACGCGACCCGGCTCCTGCTCACTCACCCCGAACACCTGTGGACCAAGGACACCGCGCTCCTGTCGACCCTCACCACCGCATGCCCCGAGATGGCCGAACTCTCCAGACTGGTCGCCGAGTTCGCCCAGTTGCTGACCCCGGCGAAGGGCAACGGCACCCGGCTCACCGAGTGGATCACCGCCACCCGTGCGGCCGGCCTGCCCCACCTGCACAGTTTCTGCAACGGCCTGGAACTCGACCGCGCAGCCGTCAACGCCGGCCTGACCCTGCGCTTCCACAACGGCCGCACCGAAGGCGTCAACACCCGCACCAAGAGGTACTTTGCGGTGATCACGGCTTGGGCTTCTTCTGCGTCGGCTCTGGTCAGGAAGACGCCCGCTCCCTTGACGTCGGGTCCGTCGGAGCGGATGACCCGCATCCTGACAACGTAGACGTAGCGGTGACGCTCCCGGCGTATCGTGGTGTTCTCTTCAGCTATCAGTGCGTCGATGAGTTCCTGAGCCGAGGCAATGTTGAGGCCGACGTCCATCCCGCCGAGAGGTTGGTAGGGCCAGATCGGCATGGCCGGGTGGAAATTGTTGAAGAAGCTTTGGTGCGTTAGGTCGAGTATCCCTTCCGTCCAGCCGACGGCCATGGCAACCACGTAGTCGGACTCGCCCTGGCTCTCCAGAACGAAGACGTGATCCTCTTCTCCGAAGGACACGCTGGTGTAGTCGGCTCTGACCTGCGCGTTCTCGGCCGCGGTCGCGCACCTGATCGCCAGGCCGCGATAGTCATCACGGATCTTCACTACGATGGCAGGCTTGAACAGCAGGTCAATCGTTGTCTCGGGTTCGCCAGGCGTGTCGGGCTGGCCGATGCTCCGCATCAGGAGCTGGCCGTGGCTCGCCGAGTAGGCCAAGAGGTGGAACCTGCGCTCGCTCCGAAAGACCTCCTTGCCGGGGATGAGCTGGTGATCGCGTTGAGCCAAGTGCTGTCCGTCATGGGCTTACGATCTCTGTCTCGCCCAAGTTGGTCAGTGATTGGTCAGCTGAGGGGCTGGGTGGCCCACGCCGCGGTCGGGTGTGCGGAGACGCCGGCGCGCGGGCCGTCCGCGGCCCGGGCCGCGGACCGCAGCAACGCGGCCATCTCGGCGGCGCCTTCGAGGGCGACGGCGCCGATGATCTCGCGCTTGCCGCGGAAGTGGCTGTAGAGGACGGGCTGGCTGTACTCGATGCGCTCCGCGAGCCGGCGGGTGGTGACTGCGTCCCAGCACTGCTGCTCGGCGAGTTCGCGGGCTGTCGCCACGATGAGGCGTTCGCGGTCGGCCCTTTCGCGTTCCTTGCGTTCCTGTACCGACATGATTTGATCCTAGCGTCGCTAGACAAGCGAGCGGCAACAATACTAGCATTGCCACATCAGCTATCAATGCTAGATCACAGGAGGGGCCATCATGCTCAACGCACTCCAGGTCTTCACCACCGTGGTCGTCGGCGTGATGGTGGGGGTGGAATTCTCCGTCGCCTTCGTCATCAACCCGATCCTCAACGCCCTCCCGGAGGACAGCGGCATACTCGGCCGCGCCCACGGGGCCCGGATGCTCGGCGCCGTGATGCCGGTGTGGTACATCACCTCGCTCACCCTCGTCGCGGCCTGGGCCATCGCCGGATGGCACCACCACGGCACCGGCCTCGTCGTCACCGCCGGCGCACTGCTGATCCTCAGCGTGATCATGTCGATCCTGCTGCTCGTCCCGATCAACAACCGGGGCAAGACGTGGACCCCCGGCAACCGGCCCGCCGACTGGAAGCAGCAGAAGAACCGCTGGGACCGCCTCCACTACGTCCGCGTCGCCGTCATTATCGCCGCCTTCGCCCTGCTGGTCGCCGCCCTCACCTGAGCCCGCGGGCCGACACCGCGCAGGCGGCGCACAATCCCCACTCCCCGACGGCAGCGGGCCAGCGAAATCCCGACATCCGGGAATGCAGCTGCCGCTGAGAGCCCACAACTGCGATCCCGACAAGCTACGCCCCTCGATGACCTGCGCGGTTCTCGGCTCTGGTTCGGGTGAGGTCTTTGATCCAGATCACCAAGGCACGCAGGTGAAGCCCGGCAAGGTAGCTTTCCGGGGTCTTGTCGTAGCGGGTCGCGATGCCCCGCCACGCCTTGAGCTTGTTGATCAGGCGCTCGACGGTGTTCCTCTCCTTGTAGAGCTCGGCGTCGCGGTCGACGGGGCGTCACCCTTTGCGGCCCTTCCTCTTTCGGTTGGCGGCCTGGTCCCGCTTCTCCGGGATGACGGCCTTGATGTCGCGCCTGCGCAGGTGGGCGCGGTTGCCGCGGGACAAGTACGCCTTGCCCCCGCGACCGCGTCCGGGCGGGTGCGGGGACGGCCGACGGGCCCGCGGACGCGCACCTTGTCCAGTACGGGGATGAACTGCGGGCCGTCGGTGGCCTGCCCCGCGGTCAGGATGAACGCCGGCGGACGGCACCTGCGGTCGGCGGCGAGGTGGACCTTGCTGGTCTGCCCACCCCGGGAGCGTCCCAGGAGTGCGACCTTCAGCCGGAGTTTGCGACGGCGCCGGATGCGTCGTCGCTCTTCCCGCCCGGGATCGTCTTCGACCTCCCACCCGTTTTGCTCTTCGCAACCGCCCCCTTTGACCTGGGCCTCTCCTCCTCGGCGGCCTTCTCCAGCGCGTCGAGCGCGCCGGGATCGAGGTTCATCCCGGCGGCGTCGTGGTGGGCTCGGGCGGTGGTGGAGTCGATACTGACCAGCGACAGGTCCGCCTCGCCCCGCTTCGCGGCCTCGGCTATCAGCCCCTCCAGCAGGGCTTCGAAGACACCGGCGTCGCGCCACTGCCGGAATCGGTTGTGGACGGTCGACCAGGCACCAAACTCGGCGGACATCTTCCGCCACTGCCCGCCCGTCCGAAACCGCCACAGCACCCCCTCGAACTGCTGCCGCAGCCGCACCGGATACGGGCCGTACTCACCGATCGGCAGGTACGGCTCGATGAAGTCCCATTCCACATCGGCCAGTTGCGCACGTGTCATGCAAGACGATCTACCGGATCGAAGATCAGCGCGAGGGGAGAACCCGCTCGGATCAACCGAGCATGGTCGCAGACCCACGCACCGGCCGTGGCCTTTTGGCCAGCAGCGATGAATAACCGAGCCCCACACCCGGCAGGCGAATACCCGAACCGGTGAACCGTCCACACCCGGCTGTCCGTTCTCGGTCGCGGCGGTGCAGCCTTCCAGTGGGTGGTCGGGCAGCCGACCCTTGGCAGGGGGCCTCGTCGTCCACGCGGCGGCGAACGGCGTCGTCAAGGGCGTCAGCAAGGCGACCAAGGCGACGGTGAAGGTCGCCTCGACCACCGCCGTGAAGAGCGCCGACTCGGTAAAGACCTTCGCGCTCGGCCGCGCCAAGGCCAAGGGCACCACCGCCCCGAAGGCCGACACCGTCCGCAAGGTCGTCTGGGCCGCCTCCGGCAAGCCCGTGCTGGCCTGGGAGTCCGTGATCGGCGGCGTGCAGCACGACGGCACCCCGTCCGAGCTGCACGTCATCACCGACGCCACCACCGGTACCAAGCTGTTCGAGTACCAGGGCATCGAGACCGGCACCGGCACCGGCCAGTACAACGGCCAGGTCACCCTCGGCACCACGCTGTCGGGCTCGACCTACGAGATGACCGACGGCACCCGCGGCGGCCACAAGACGTACGACCTGAACGGCGGCACGTCCGGCACTGGCACGCTGTTCACCGACGCGGACGACGTCTGGGGCAACGGCCTGCCGAGCGACCGTCAGACCGCCGGTGTTGACGCCGCGTTCGGGGCCCAGGCCACGTGGGACTACTACAAGGACGTCCACGCCCGCAACGGCATCAAGAACGACGGCGTCGGCGCCTACTCCCGCGTGCACTACGGCAACGCCTACGTCAACGCGTTCTGGTCCGACTCCTGCTTCTGCATGACCTACGGCGACGGCTCGGCCAACGCCAAGCCGCTGACCGCCGTCGACGTGGCGGCCCACGAGATGACCCACGGCGTCACCTCCAACACCGCCGGCCTGATCTACAGCGGCGAGTCCGGCGGCCTCAACGAGGCGACCTCGGACATCATGGCCGCGGCCGTCGAGTTCTACGTGAACTCCGAGACCGACCCGGGTGACTACCTGGTCGGCGAGAAGATCGACATCAACAGCAACGGCACCCCGCTGCGCTACATGGACCAGCCGAGCAAGGACGGCAGGTCCAAGGACGCTTGGTACTCGGGCATCGGCAGCATCGACGTCCACTACTCCTCCGGCCCGGCCAACCACTGGTTCTACCTGGCCTCCGAGGGCAGCGGCGCCAAGGTCGTCAACGGCGTGAGCTACAACAGCCCTACCTCCGACGGCCTGCCCGTCACCGGGATCGGCCGCGACGCCGCCGCGAAGATCTGGTACCGCGCGCTGTCGACCTACATGACCTCCTCCACCAACTACGCCGCCGCCCGCACCGCCACCCTGCAGGCGGCCGCCGACCTGTACGGGCTCGGCAGCGAAACCTACAACGACACCGCCAACGCCTGGGCCGCCATCAACGTCGGCAGCCGCATCGTCCAGGGCGTGACGGTCACCGACCCCGGCCTCCAGACCACGCTGGTCAAGAAGTCCGCGAGCCTGCAGGTCCAGGCCACCAGCACCAACCCGGGCGCGCTGACCTACACGGCCACCGGCCTGCCAGCCGGCCTGTCGCTCAACGCCTCCACCGGCCTGATCTCCGGCACCCCCACCAAGCTGGGCACCAGCACGGTCACGGTCACGGTCACGGACTCGACCAACGCCTCCTCCACCGCGACGTTCACCTGGAACGTCGTCAGCGTGATCAAGACCTTCGAGAACACCACCGACGTCGCCATCCCGGACGGGGGCTCCGCGGTCTTCTCGGACATCAACGTCACCGCAATCGCCGGCAAGGCACCGAGTGCCCTCAAGGTCGGCGTGGACATCAAGCACACCTGGCGCGGTGACCTGGTCATCGACCTGGTGGCCCCTGACGGCACGCTGTACCGCCTGAAGGATTCCAACATCAGCGACTCGGCCGACGACGTGCTCGCCACCTACACCGTGGACGCCTCCAAGAAGACCGCCAACGGCACATGGAAGCTCAAGGTCCAGGACATGTTCGGCGGCGACAGTGGCTTCATCAACAGCTGGAAGCTGACCTTCTGACCTCAGTAGCAGCACACTGAGGCGGCGGGACCCCTCCCGCCCGGGGGGGGGGGGGGTTAGAAGCCCCCCCCCCCCCCCCCCCCCCCCCCCCCCCCACCCACACCCAACAAAAACC
>NZ_JBEOVN010000098.1:0-26429 GCF_040295565.1 Streptomyces sp. NPDC002785
GCAGCCGCTGGGCGACGGGCGTACGGCGGTGCTGACCGAGACACCCGGGCTGGGCGCGGGTCTGCTGCGCGGGCCCGTACCCCGGTCAGGGATACGGGCCCGCGCCGTTTCTGTCCGTCCCTTCGCCCGTCTCCCCGCTGGTCAGCCGGCTTCGGGGACCAGCCGGACCGGACCCTGCACGAGTTCGCCCTGGAGCTTCTTCCGCAGCTCCAGGTCCTGCGGCGTCAGCTGCTGCGGCCCGCCTCGTGGCGGAACTCCGACGACCTGCTGAGGGGGTGACTCCGGGGTTTCGTACCGGGCCGGAGCCGTCGTCAGGGTGAAGAGGGTCAGACCGATGAGCAGCACCGTGAAGGAAATGGCCGCTCCGGCCCACAGCTGGGCCTTGCGCTCGCTGTCCGTACGGATCACGTCGGGCGAGGGGAGCGAGGCGGGGGGCTGGGCCTGGGCGAGTGCGGCGAGCTGTTGGTGCAGGAGCGCCGACTGCTCGGTGGGGGACGACGGTTCCGCCGGCTCGGGCAGCCGCTCGGCGACCGCAGCACGTGCGTTCATCAGCCTGTTCGCTGCCGCAGGGGTGCTGGCCTCCGTCTCCGCCGCGGTCTCCGGCAGATCCAGGCCGACACCGTCGTAGAGCAGCAGGGTGCGACGGTACGACGGCGGCAGGTCGAGCAGCGCGTCGAGCAGGGCGCGCGCACCGGGTTCGGCGGGCGGCGGGTCGAGGGGGCGGTGCGTGCGACGCAGCCGGTGCCAGGGCGACATCGCGTTCTCGTACGCGGCGGCCCGTACCCAGCCCGCCGGATCCCGGTCCACCGCGACCTCCGGCCAGCGTTCCCAGGCCCGCGCGAAGGCCCGCGCGACGGACTCCTGGGAGAGGTTCCGGCGCCCGGTCAGTAAAAACGTCTGGCGGAAGAGGGCGGTGGCGCAGCTCTTGTACAAGGCATCGAATGCCTCGGCCGGTGCTTCAGGTGTTGACGGTGCTTCAGGTGCTTCGGATGCGGCACGGGCGGCGGATGAGTTGTCCGTGACTGATGCGCCGGGTGTGTCGGGCAGTTCGGGGGCGGTGCCCGGCTCGGTCGGGCCCATGGCGGTTCTCCCGGTGGCTTCGACGGGGATCGGCGGACGGGACGGCGGTTTCGTGGACGGCGCCGGCTCGGGCAGCCTCGCGACCGTCGCCGGCGTCACCGGGCGGGCTGCCCGTTCGGCGGCGGCCCTCGGCCGTATGTTCGGATCGGTGGACTCGGTCCGGGCGCTCGGCGGCATGGTCTGTGGGCCCGTCCGGCCGCCACTGATCAGCCTGGCGTACGCCTCATGCTTGCGCCCCCGGGGCGCGGCACGTCCCGTCTCCCAGCACCGGACCGTGGCCCGGGTGACGCCCACCATCCTCGCGACCTGCTCCTCACTCAGCGACTTCGCCTCACGCAGCCTGCGTCGCTCCTTGGGGGAGGGGAGCGGATGGACAGTGGCCGCATCGGACGAGCTCTGTGTCATGAAAGACCCCCCGTGGGCCTGCGCTGGGCGAAAAAGTACATAAATGCATATTGGGCGACACAGCGGTCGTTCGCCTGTTACACGGAATAAGCGCGTGTCGTTGGGAGCATGGCCGTGTGACCCAAGTGACCGAACGCAGCCCGTCGTTGTCGGCAGACCAGGGCCGGTCCGCCGTTCTGGCCTTTGCCTTCCTACGTGGGGTGCTTGCGGCCGGGCTGGGGCTGGGAGCACTCGCCGTGCTCGTCACGGTGCTGTGGATCAGCTCCCCGGCTCCGGACAACGGCCCCGCCGGGGCCCTCCATGCGGCGGCCGGGCTCTGGCTGCTCGCCCACGGAGCCGAGCTGATCAGAACCGACACACTCGGTGGAGCCCCCGCCCCGGTCGGCCTCGTCCCGCTGCTGCTCGCCGTGGTGCCGGTGTGGCTGGTGCACCGAGCGGCCAGGGATGCCCTGGAGCCCGACGAGGGGCGCCCGGCGCCCTCGGTGGCGGGCGCGTTCGCCATGGTCAGCGCCGGATATCTGCTGGTCGGAGCCGCTGTCGCGTTCTATGCGCGGAGTGGTTCGCTGTCCGTGTACACACCGTCGTTGCTCTTCCCTTCGGCCGTTGTGGTGACGAGCGCGGCGGCTGCCGGGGCCTGGACGGCATCGGGGCGCCCGACAGCGCCGCCGTCCTGGGCGCCGCCGCGCCTGCACGAGAAGCTGGCGCGTACCCGGTTCAGGGAGCGCGCGGAGACGGTGTGCCGGTCGGCCGCGGCCGGGGTGGCGATGCTGCTCGGTGGCGGGGCGCTGCTCGTCGCGGTGGCGCTGGTGTGGCATGCGCAGGCGGCTCAGCAGTCGTTCGTCCAGCTCTCGGACGATTGGGCGGACCGGGTTCCGGTACTGCTGCTCGCGGTGGCGCTGGTGCCGAATGCGGCGGTGTGGGGCGCCGCGTACGGACTCGGGCCGGGCTTCGCGCTCGGTACGGCGTCCACGGTCACCCCACTCGCCTTCTCGGGGCACCCGGCGCTGCCCGTCTTTCCCTTGCTCGCCGCGGTGCCGGCCCAGGGGCCGGGGACGGTCCTGAACTGGGCGGCCGGGGCGGTGCCGGTCGCGGCCGGGGCGACGGTCGCCTGGTTCACGGCGCGGCGGGCCGCGCCCGCCCACGCCGGACGGGAAAAGGTGTGGAGCCTGCGGGAGACCGCGCTGACGGCCGGGCTGGGGTCGCTGGGGTGCGGGGTCGGCACAGCGGCGCTGGCCGCAGCCGCGGGGGGACCGCTCGGCACCAGGGCACTTGCGGAGTTCGGCCCGGTGTGGTGGCTGACGGGTACGGCGGCCCTGGCGTGGACGGTGCTGCTCGGCGTCCCCGGGGCGCTGCTGCTCCGGGCCTGGCGGCTGCGGGACGGCGACGGGGGACGGTGGGTGCGACGACCAGCGAAGGAGACGGCGGCGGCGGTGTGCACGCCCGCGGCTCAGGCGCCTGCAAAGGGCCCCGGGCAGGTGCCTCGGGAGCCGGGTGGCGGCGGCCGGCGATGGTGGAAGAGGTCCGGGCGCCGGGACGAGGACGAGACGGCCGAGCCGGTGCCCGGTCCGGGAGCCGTTTCCGCACCCGTTTCCGTACCCGTCCGCGTCTCCGCGGGCGTATCTGCTGCGGCGGATTCCCCTGCAACCGGCGGCGCTGCGTCGGTGTCCGCGTCGGACGAGAGGAGCGAGGACTTTGCGCCGTACGACTTCCTGCCGACCGACCCCTGGCACGAACGGACGGCCCGGCCCGGGGAGGCCGGGCCGTCCGTGGATCCGTAAATCCGTGAGGTGTCAGTGCTTGACGCCGAAGAAGGGCTCCAGCGGCTTCGGCAGCAGATCGTTGCAGGCCAGCTGGCCGGACTTGGTCAGGGCGTCGTTCACACAGGTGTAGTAGTCGCGGTAGACGAGCTGCACCGTGAACGTCGTCGCGACGATCGAGAGCGCGAGCAGCGCCGTCACCAGGCCGCTGACCGCAGCCGTGGTCTGCTGCCTGCTGTAGCCCGGAGCGGCGGGGGCGCCGGGCGTGGACGCCGGAACGCGCCCGGAACCGGAACCTTGGAGGGGGCCGGCGGCAGGCGTGCCGGACGCCGCGGCCGAGCCGGGTGCTCCGGCGCCGCCCGGTGCGGACGCGCCCTTCGGCTTCGCCCGGAGCGAGCTGATCGACCAGTACACGGCGAGTGCGCCGAGCAGCAGGGCGATCTCCGGGAAGTCGAAGAGTGCGAAGAAGAAGGCCCACATGCCGCAGAGCAGCGCGTAGCGTGCGCGGCGCTGGGCGGGGTCGGTCGGATCCCAGCGCAGTCCGCCGGGGCTGCCCTCGGGGCCGCCCGGGCCGTTCGGCCCGCCCGGGCCTCCGGGGCGGCCGCCGAAGCCGCCGCTCTGGCGCCCGGGCTGTCGGCTGCTCCACTGGCCGCCCCAGACCGGCCGGTCGTCGGAGGGGCCGCCCTCGGGCGACCCGTCGCCGTTGCCCCGGCCTCCGTTCTCCCGGCCGTTCCCGTTGCCGTTTCCGGAGTTCGAAGGGTGGCGGGGCTGCCAGGGCTGGTCGGGCCGGCCCTCGGGCGGTGCGGCGAACGGGTTGTCGTCCGCGGGGCCGGAAGACCCCGACGAAGCGGAGGAGCCGGAAGAAGAGGAGGGGCCCGTGGCGGACTGGCGCTCCCGCAGCATCAGTGGGGTCCGCTCGGGCAGCGGGTGGTGGAAGGCGGTGCGGCGGCGTCGGTCCGGCATGTGGTGAACGTCTTCCCCATCTCGTCATTTCCGCCCTGCGGACGGTTCCCTGTCCCCTGACGCTACCTCCCGGCCAGGAGGGGCCGAAAGCGGGGAGCGTGGTGCAGGTGGCCGATACCCGTCACCCGGGCCCTCTCGCGCTTCGCCGCCGTCGACCCGCAGTCGCCCTGCGGCCTCTCACCCCCGTCCCGTGGGGGTCCCCCGAGGTGCCGGTATCGTTGCTGACGGTCGACTCGTTCGTAGGGTTCCCCGTATCGAGGGGCTCGATTCTTTCGTACGACCATACAAATCAGCGTTGCTCTGCTTCACCACGCGAGAAAGGGCCCAACAGTGGCCTCCCCGCCCCCCTCCGCCGCACCGGCCCGTCTGGTCGTGCTGGTCTCCGGCTCCGGTACGAACCTTCAAGCCCTGCTCGACGCCATCGGTGACGACCCCGAGGGCTTCGGCGCGCAGGTCGTCGCGGTCGGCGCCGACCGCTCCGGCATCGTCGGTCTGGAACGGGCGGAGCGCGCCGGACTGCCGACCTTCGTGTGCAGGGTCAAGGACCACGCCACCCGCGAGGAGTGGGACGCGGCACTCGCGGCCGCGACGGCCGAGCACCGCCCGGACCTCGTGGTGTCCGCGGGATTCATGAAGATCGTGGGCAAGGAGTTCCTCGCCCGGTTCGGTGGCCGGTTCATCAACACCCACCCCGCCCTGCTCCCCAGCTTTCCCGGTGCCCATGGGGTGCGTGACGCACTCGCGTACGGCGTGAAGGTCACCGGGTGCACCGTCCACTTCGTCGACGACGGCGTCGACACCGGCCCGATCATCGCGCAGGGCGTGGTCGAGGTGGCCGAAGCGGACACGGCGGAGGGCGAAGCCGCTCTCCACGAACGCATCAAGGAAGTCGAGCGAAAGCTGCTCGTCGAGGCCGTGGGGCGGCTCGCCCGTGACGGCTATCGCATTGAGGGACGAAAGGTTCATCTCGGTCATGTCGGTGAATAAGCCCATCCGCCGCGCCCTGGTCAGTGTCTACGACAAGACAGGGCTCGAAGACCTCGCCCGCGGTCTGCACGAGGCGGGTGTCGAGCTCGTCTCCACCGGCTCCACCGCCGGGAAGATCGCCGCTGCCGGGGTGCCGGTCACCAAGGTCGAGGAGCTCACCGGCTTCCCCGAGTGCCTCGACGGCCGCGTCAAGACGCTGCACCCGCGCGTCCACGCCGGCATCCTCGCCGATCTGCGCCTGGACGCCCACCGCGAGCAGCTCGCCGAGCTGGGTGTGGAGCCGTTCGATCTCGTCGTCGTCAACCTGTACCCGTTCAAGGAGACCGTCGCCTCCGGCGCGTCCGCCGACGAGTGCGTGGAGCAGATCGACATCGGTGGCCCGTCCATGGTCCGCGCCGCCGCCAAGAACCACCCGTCCGTCGCCGTCGTCACCAGCCCCGAGCGGTACGCCGACGTCCTCGCCGCGGTCAAGGCGGGCGGCTTCGACCTGACCACCCGCAAGCGCCTGGCCGCCGAGGCGTTCCAGCACACCGCCGCGTACGACGTGGCCGTGGCCTCCTGGTTCGCGGACGGCTACGCCGCCGCCGACGACTCCGGCTTCCCCGACTTCTTCGGTGCGACGTACGAGCGGAAGAACGTCCTGCGGTACGGCGAGAACCCGCACCAGCCTGCCGCGCTCTACACCTCGGGCGCCGGTGGCCTGGCCGAGGCGGAGCAGCTGCACGGCAAGGAGATGTCGTACAACAACTACACGGACACCGACGCCGCGCGCCGGGCCGCGTACGACCACGCCGAGCCGTGCGTCGCGATCATCAAGCACGCCAACCCCTGCGGCATCGCGATCGCCGACGATGTCGCCGAGGCGCACCGCAACGCGCACGCCTGCGACCCGCTGTCCGCCTTCGGCGGTGTCATCGCCGTCAACCGTCCGGTGACCGTCGAGATGGCGGAGCAGGTCGCGGAGATCTTCACCGAGGTCATCGTCGCCCCGGCGTACGAGGACGGCGCGGTCGAGGTCCTGTCCCGCAAGAAGAACATCCGGGTGCTGCGCTGCCCCGAGGCGCCGACCGCCCCGGTCGAGGTCAAGCCGATCGACGGCGGCGCGCTGCTCCAGGTCACCGACCGCCTCCAGGCCGACGGCGACGACCCGGCCAACTGGACCCTCGCCACCGGTGAGGCCCTCTCCGAGGACGAGCTGAAGGAGCTCGCCTTCGCGTGGAAGGCCTGCCGCGCGGTCAAGTCCAACGCGATCCTGCTCGCCAAGGGTGGCGCCTCGGTCGGTGTCGGCATGGGCCAGGTCAACCGGGTCGACTCCGCGAAGCTGGCCGTCGAGCGGGCGGGCGAGGAGCGGGCGCGGGGCGCGTACGCCGCCTCCGACGCGTTCTTCCCGTTCCCGGACGGGCTGGAGATCCTGACCGCGGCCGGCGTCAAGGCCGTGGCCCAGCCGGGCGGTTCGGTCCGTGACGAGCTGGTTGTCGAGGCTGCGAAGAAGGCGGGCGTGACGATGTACTTCACGGGTACGCGGCACTTCTTCCACTGACCGGCAGAACGACCGAAGGCCGTACTCCCGCGCACGTGCGGGGTACGGCCTTCGTGTGGTTCCGGTGCCGCGACGGCGGGCCGGTGGGCCCGCGGCCGGATCAGTACTGCGGCTGCTGCTGGCGGTTGAACCAGGCGCTGCCGTCGGCCCGCGCGACGAAGACGATGATCAGCACGGCGAGAACCGTGTGGACGAGGCCGAAGATGACGAACGGGTAGATACCGAGAATCGCGGTGATCGCACCGAAGACGATCGCCGTGATGCGGATGCCGTTGGTCCCCTTGCCGAACTTCGCGGCGAGGAACACGGCAAGTACACCCCACAGCACTGCGAAGACCACGATGCCCCACAGGGCATTGCCGGAGTAGTCGGCAAGCTGCTGGAACTGAACGTCGTCCTTGAGCTTGGCGTCGTTCTTGGCGGCGTTCACGGCCGCGGCGGCGATCGCGAAGATGACCGCGCCGATGACCTGCAGGCCGGTGATCACGTAGAGCATGACGCGGGCGGCCTTCACGCCGCCGGGCATCTCGGTGGGCACGCCGGGGAAGCCGTATCCGCCCTGCATGGGCGGGGCCGCGGGGTAGCCGCCCTGCGGGGACTGCTGCGGGTAGCCGTACCCCGGCTGCCCACCCTGCTGCTGCTGGCCGTAGGGGTTGTTCGGGTCGCCGAAGCTCATGGCGAATTTCCTCCGTTGCAAAAAGTGCGGGGACGACGCGGCCCGAGCGGAGGAAGCATGCGCAATTAGTACGGTCTGTCCCCCCGGCACTGTCCGCGGTACTGCGCGGCTCATCGTTGTCTTGACTTCGACTATTTGTCCAGTCGATTGCCGAATGCGTTGTGTAAGCGCAACCTGGTGGCCATGGCCGGCACCCAGAATTGGTATGCGGGTGGGGTCATCCGCGAGTATGGGGGCATGACTGCCCAGATTCTCGATGGCAAGGCCACCGCAGCCGCGATCAAGTCCGATCTCACCGTCCGCGTGGCGGCCCTCAAGGCGCAGGGCATCACCCCTGGCCTGGGAACCCTGCTCGTCGGGGACGACCCGGGCAGCCGGTGGTACGTGAACGGCAAGCACCGTGACTGCGCACAGGTCGGCATCGGTTCCATTCAGCGCGAACTCCCCGACACCGCCACCCAGGAGGAGATCGAGGACGTCGTACGGGAGCTCAATGCCAACCCTGAGTGCACGGGTTACATCGTGCAGCTTCCCCTTCCCAAGGGGATCGACACCAACCGCGTCCTGGAACTGATGGATCCGGCCAAGGACGCCGACGGCCTCCACCCGATGAACCTCGGCCGGCTCGTACTGAACGAGGCGGGTCCGCTGCCCTGCACCCCGCAGGGCGTCGTTCAGCTGCTCCGTCACCACGACGTGGAGATCAACGGGGCACACGTCGTGGTCGTCGGCCGCGGTGTCACCATCGGCCGCTCGATCCCGCTGCTGCTGACCCGTAAGTCCGAGAACGCCACCGTCACCCAGTGCCACACCGGTACGCGTGACCTCTCCGCCCAGCTCAAGCAGGCCGACATCATCGTCGCCGCCGCCGGAGTGCCGCACATCATCAAGCCCGAGGACGTGAAGCCGGGCGCGGCCGTGCTCGACGTCGGCGTCAGCCGGGACGAGAACGGCAAGATCGTCGGGGATGTCCACCCGGGCGTGGCCGAGGTCGCCGCCTGGATCTCCCCGAACCCGGGCGGTGTCGGCCCGATGACCCGCGCCCAGCTGCTCGTCAACGTGGTCGAGGCGGCCGAGCGCAACGCAGCCGACGCAGTCTGAGCCGGCCGACCCGATCCGGAAGGAGCCCCATGGGTGCTGGTACGAGTCCGGCCGACCCGGCCGCCGAGGCGGACCGGACGTCACCGGTGCCGTCGGACGCGGACGTCTCCGGTGCGGGTGCGGCGGATGAGGCTGCGCCGGATCGGGCGGCGCCCGGTGAGGCAGCTGCGCCCCGCGACGCTGCGCCCCGTGAGGACACTGCTCGCGAGGGGACAGTCGTTCGCGCCGATGCGGACGCCGGTGAGGACACCGGCGACGCGGACCTGGGCGAGGACAGCCGCCCGGAGGCTGCCGCTGCTGCCACCGGTCCCGGCAGCAGCGCCCCGGCGGGCGCCCCGCACAGGGGTCCGCGTCCGTCGCGGAGGTTCCCGTCGTTCACCCGGGACACCGCGCGCCCCGAGGGCGGCGGACGGGCCGCGTCCGGGGACGCACCCGCCCCGGCCCGGCAGTGGCCGCTGCTCGCCGTGCTCTGCGCGGCCGGGATCGGGCTGCTGATCGTGGCCGTCGCCCCCTTCGCCGAGGCCTTCAGGATCGGCACGATGCTGATCGGTGTGGCCCTCATCGGGGGCGCCGTGCTGCGGGCCGTGGTTCCGTCGGTGGGCATGCTGGCGGTCCGTTCCCGCTTCACCGATCTGGTGACGTACGGGATGCTCGGCTTCCTCATCGTGATGCTCGCGCTGGTGGCGCAGCCCAAGCCGTGGCTGGACATTCCGTTCCTGGAGGACGCGGTCCACTTCACGATCCGCTGAGAACGTCCGTACGACTGTGCGGCTCAAGGGCGGTGTCCGTCCCCTCCCCCGAGGAGGGACGGACACCGAGACGGGGGCCACCGGAACGCAGGCGCTCCGGAATGTGGTGACTTGAGCGGCCTTGCCCCCGTCCTGACTTTCAGCCTCGTGGACGGCGAAGGCCGGTACAAGAGCAGCCTGTGGCCTGTGGCACGGAAGTGACCATTCCGCCACGGTGTGATCAGCATGCAACGGTGGCGCGGGGGCGTGCGCGGGTGCGACCGACCGCCTCCCGGGTGAGCGGATACGGCCGGGTGAGCGCTGCGTGACGGGTTGTGTGCGGTGCCACAGGGGGCCGGGCGGTCCGGAGGTTCCGGGTCGGATAGCCTGACCGCTGGATATCTCTTCACATCAAGATTCAGGGATGTCCAGCACCAGGGGCAGGGACCCCCCACCGCCAGCTGTCTAACGGAGATCGCCATGACCCGCACTCCCGTGAATGTCACCGTGACCGGCGCAGCCGGCCAGATCGGCTACGCGCTGCTCTTCCGCATCGCCTCCGGCCACCTGCTCGGCCCGGACGTGCCGGTCAACCTGCGCCTCCTGGAGATCCCGCAGGGGCTGAAGGCCGCCGAGGGCACCGCGATGGAGCTCGACGACTGCGCCTTCCCGCTGCTGCGCAACATCGAGATCACCGACGACGCCAATGTCGGTTTCGCCGGTGCCAACGTCGCGCTGCTGGTCGGCGCCCGCCCGCGTACGAAGGGCATGGAGCGCGGCGACCTGCTCTCCGCCAATGGCGGCATCTTCAAGCCGCAGGGCAAGGCCATCAACGACAACGCCGCGGACGACATCAAGGTCCTCGTCGTCGGCAACCCGGCCAACACCAACGCGCTCATCGCGCAGGCCGCCGCCCCGGACGTCCCGGCCGAGCGCTTCACCGCGATGACCCGCCTCGACCACAACCGCGCGATCTCGCAGCTGGCCGCCAAGACCGGTGCCGCCGTCTCCGACATCAAGAAGCTGACGATCTGGGGCAACCACTCGGCGACCCAGTACCCGGACGTCTTCCACGCGGAGATCGCCGGCAAGAACGCCGCCGAGCTCGTCAACGACGAGGCGTGGCTGGCCGACACCTTCATCCCGACCGTCGCCAAGCGCGGCGCCGCGATCATCGAGGCCCGTGGCGCGTCCTCGGCCGCCTCGGCCGCCAACGCCGCCATCGACCACGTCCACACCTGGGTCAACGGCACCGCCGCCGGTGACTGGACCTCCATGGGTATCCCGTCGGACGGCTCCTACGGCGTGCCCGAGGGCATCATCTCGTCCTTCCCGGTCACCACGAAGGACGGCAAGTACGAGATCGTCCAGGGCCTGGACATCAACGAGTTCTCCCGTACGCGCATCGACGCGTCGGTGCAGGAGCTCATCGAGGAGCGCGACGCGGTTCGCGAGCTCGGCCTGATCTGATCCGTACGCCCTTCGAGGCGTACACCACCGCCCCCGGCAGCAGCTGCTGCCGGGGGCGGCTGCGTCAGCACATCGCCGTGACCGGGAACTGACCGCACTACTTCCCGAGTCTGGGCTGTCATGCGCGTGACGATGATCCTTCCGGCCCTGACCGAGGCGACCAGCCCGCTGTTCCGGCCCATCAAGTACTCGCTCTTCCCGCCGCTCGGCCTGGCGACCCTCGCCGGCTACCTGGACCCGGACGACGAGGTGACGCTCCTCGACGAGCATGTCGAGCGGGTCGACATCGAGGCGCTCGACAGCCCCGATCTGCTGGTCGTCCAGCCATACATCACCTCCGCCCGGCGCGGCTACGAGATAGCCGACCACTTCCGCGCCCGGGGCGTCCACGTCGCCATGGGCGGCCTCCATGCGACCTCGCTCCCGGACGAGGCCGCGGCACACGCCGACACGATCTTCACCGGGCCGGGGGAGGACACCTGGCCGCTGTTTCTGAAGGAGTTCCGGGACGGTGTGCCGGGCAGAAGATATGACTCCAAGCTGCGCACCCTGGCCGGGCTGCCGCCCGTGCGACGGGACCTGATCAAGCGCCATCTGTATCTGGTGCCCAACTCGATCGTTGTCTCGCGTGGCTGCCCGCACCACTGCGACTTCTGCTACAAGGATGCGTTTTTCGAGGGCGGCAAGTCCTTCTACACCCAGGCCGTGGACGACGCCCTCGCCGAGATCGAGCGGCTGCCCGGCAAACATCTGTACTTCCTCGACGACCATCTGCTCGGCAACCGGCGCTTCGCCGAGGCGCTCTTCGACGGGATGGCCGGAATGGGGCGGCTCTGGCAGGCGGCCGGCACCGTGAAGTCCGTACTCCGGCCCGATCTGCTGGAGCGGGCCGTGGACGCGGGGCTGCGCAGCCTGTTCGTCGGCTTCGAGACCGTCAACAGCGCGAACCTCGCCGAACGCCGCAAGGACCAGAACATCGGCAAGGACTACGCGGCCGCCGTCCGCCGGCTCCACGACGCCGGAGTCATGGTCAACGCCAGCTTCGTCTTCGGGCTCGACCACGACGGCCCGGACGTCTTCGACCGTACGGTGGAGTGGGCCGTCGAGCAGGGCATCGAGACGGCCACCTTCCACATCATGACGCCTTACCCGTCCACCGGTCTGTGGAAGCAGATGGAGGCCGAGGACCGGATCGTCCACCGGGACTGGGACCTCTACGACACCCGCCATGTCGTCTACCGCCCGAAGGGAATGACCGCGCGTCAGCTGGAGGACGGCTACTGGCGCGCGTACCGGGACTTCTACCGGTGGTCCAACATCTGGCGCGGCGCGTCCGCCCAGCCGGGCACGCACGAGCGGCTGCGGCATCTGGCGTACGCGGGTGGCTGGAAGAAGTTCGAACCTGCCTGGGACGCCGTGATCCGCTCCCGTAACGTGGTGCGGGCCATGCCGATGCTGGAACGGACCCTGGCGGCCTTCGGCGGAGACAGGCGTGACCGTGCGCGACCCGGGGCGCCTAAGGGCTGTCCCGCAGCTCGTCGGCGATCTCGCGTAGGGCCGCCATGGCCCGGCGCTGCAGCCCGGGGCCGAAAGTGATCCGGGTGGCGCCCATCTCCCCCAGTCGGCGCGGGGTCGGGCCGTCCGGCCGGGCAAGGGCGTTGAGCGGGGCCGGGACGGCGGCGGCCAGCCGGGGCAGGGCCTCGGACGGGGCCGCGATCGGGTAGACACAGTCCGCGCCCGCCGCCACGTACAGCAGGGCGCGGCGAACGGTCTCCGCCTCCTGGTCCGTGCCGTCGGGGACTCCGTGGACGTATGTGTCGATGCGGGCGTTGACGAAGAGCCGGTCGCCCGCGACCGTCCGCACCTCAGCCAGCCTGTCCGCCTGCCGCTGGGCGTCGACGAGGGTGCCGTCGGTGGAGTCCTCCAGATTGCAGCCGACGGCTCCGGTGTCGAGGAGGCGTTCCACGAGTTCTTTCGACGCCAGCCCGTAACCCGCCTCGATGTCCGCCGAGACGGGGACGGCGGCCGGGACGGCGCGCACGATCCTGGCCACGGCCGCGAACATCTCGGCGGCGGGCGTCGCCCCGTCCTCGTAACCGAGCGAGGCCGCGATCCCGGCGCTGGGTGTGGCGAGCGCCGGGAAGCCCGCATCGGCGAAGACACGGGCGCTCGCCGCATCCCACGGGCCGGGGAGGACCAGGGGGTCGCCGGGGGCGCGGTCGTGGTGCAGGGCACGGAGGACGGATGCGGTCATCGCGGGGCTCCCGGGGGTGGTCCGACGAAGGGGCGGGGTCAGTGCTTGATGTCGCCCGGCTTGTAGTGTCCGGGGACCATGCGGGTGGTCACGGCGAACCGGTTCCAGGCGTTGATCGTCGTGATCGCGGCAACGAGGTGGGCGAGTTCTGTCTCGTCGAAGTGCTTGGCCGCCTTTTCCCACACCTCGTCCGGCACGAAACCCTCGGTCAGCACGGTCACTGCCTCGGTCAGCTCGATGGCCGCGATCTCCTTGGGCGTGAAGAAGTGCTGCGACTCCTCCCATGCGCTGAGCTGGACGATCCGCTCGATGGACTCGCCCGCCGCGAGTGCGTCCTTGGTGTGCATGTCGAGACAGAACGCGCAGTGGTTGAGCTGCGAGGATCGGATCTTCACCAGCTCCCCGATGACCGGGTCGAGGCCCCTGCGGGATGCCGCGTCCAGCCGGACCATGGCCTTGTACACATCGGGGGCGAGCTCGGCCCAGCGCATACGAGGGGTGTGCTCGGGGTTGAGTCCGGAGGTCGGGTGGTTGTGCTCGTTCGTCGTCATGGGTACGACGTTACGGCGTGGGTGGCGCAGCGATATGGTCCATTTCCATGATGGATTCCTGGGCCACTTTCGGTGCCGACCTGCATCTGGAGACGACGGGTGCGACGGGGCTGCGGGCCGGGCTCATGGACGCCCTGCGCGAGGCCGTACGGACGGGGCGGCTGGCGCCCGGCACCCGGTTGCCGTCCTCTCGCAGCCTCGCCATCGACCTCGGCATCGCCCGGAACACCGTTGCCGACGCGTACGCGGAGCTGGTCGCCGAGGGGTGGCTCACCGCCCGGCAGGGTTCGGGGACCAGGGTGGCGCAGCGGGCCGAGCCGCGCAGGACGGCCACCCGGGCGACACGCTCGCGGCCGGAGCGCTCCCGGCCCGCCCACAACCTGCTGCCCGGGTCGCCCGACCTCTCGACGTTCCCACGCGCCGACTGGCTCAAGGCGGCCCGGCGCGCCTTGACCGCCGCACCCAACGACGCCTTCGGGTACGGCGATCCGCGCGGGCGCGTCGAGCTGCGCACCGTGCTCGCCGACTATCTGGCCCGCGCCCGCGGTGTGTACGCGGAGCCGGAGCGGATCGTGATCTGCGCCGGTTTCGTGCACGCGCTGCAGCTGATGGGGACGGTGCTGCGCAAGCGGCGGGTGCGGGAGGTGGCCGTCGAATCGTACGGACTGGACGTGCACTGGAAGCTGCTCGCGGACGCCGGACTGCGCATGCCCTGTCTGCCGGTCGACGGACTCGGGGCCAGGACCGGTGAGCTGGCCGGGCTGCGCGGTGTGGGCGCGGTCCTGATGACGCCCGCGCACCAGTTCCCGACGGGGGTGCCGCTCCATCCCGACCGGCGGGCCGCGGCGGTCGACTGGGCGCGCGGTGCGGGCGGGCTGATCCTGGAGGACGACTACGACGGGGAGTTCCGCTACGACCGGCAGCCGGTCGGTGCGCTCCAGGGCCTCGATCCCGAACGCGTCGTGCACCTGGGGACGACGAGCAAGTCGCTGGCGCCGGGGCTGCGGCTGGGGTGGATGGTGCTGCCGGAGAACCTGGTGGGGGAGGTGACCGAGGCCAAGGGGCTGAGCGACTGGTCGTCGAGTGCGCTGGAACAGCTGACGCTCGCGGAGTTCATCGAATCGGGTGCGTACGACCGTCATGTGCGCTCGATGCGGTTGCGTTACCGCCACCGTCGCGACCAGCTCGTCGCGGTACTGGCGGAACGGGCCCCCGATGTCCGGATCAGCGGTATCGCCGCCGGACTGCATGCCGTGCTCGAACTCCCGGAGGGCAGCGAGCCATCGGTGATGCGGGCGGCCGCGTGGCAGGGGCTGGCACTGGAGGGGATCTCGCGCTTCCGGCACCCGCAGGCGCCGCCGGGGCGCGACGCGCTGGTCATCGGCTATGGGACACCGACCGACAGCGCCTGGACGGGCGCACTGGACGCGCTGGTCCGAGTCCTCTCGTGAGGCCGTGAACGCGAATGCCCTGTCCGTGCGCCACGGGGCAGCACACGGACAGGGCACCACTGTCAGCGCCGGACGTCCCCTGAGGTGTCTCGCGCACGCAAGTCGGCCAGGCATCGTTGGTACAGAGGGCCGGCCGCGGGCGCCGGGCGACCAGCCGCCCGCGCGGTCAAGAGCACCTCTCCGGCCAGCACCCTCGTGAAATCGGATATACCTCATGAGGCGCACCAACAGCGGCGATACCGCCTGATAGTCATGGGGCCTGTCTCACTGATCCCGCCGGTGCGCATGGCTCGCAAGAAAGACACGCACCGGCCTGCCGGAACGAGGTATGCCCATGAGGTTGCTCCGCCGTGCCATCGGACGGTCCGCCGCCGTCCTCGCCACCGCGCTGGCCACCGCGCTCGCCCTGACCCCGCTCAGTGGCACCGCCGCCGCGGCCCCGGCGGCCTCCGTCGGACCCCGACGTCGGTGCTCCACAAGGCGACGTAGGGAACCATGAACGGCGGGGGTTCTTCCATCTGCGCTGCCCTTTCTGCGTTTGTTCGGCGCGCGCGGCTCCGCTGATTGAACGCGCGTCCGGTCATGCCTTCCTGAGCCGCGCTCACTACGAGCCCAGGCCCGGCACACCGGACAGGTGGGACTGGCAGGGCGACGTGCCGTAGCTCACCGGATCCGGGTCGTGGTCAGCGTCCGTTGACGGCCCGACCCGGCCAGCACCTCCACGACCAGGCCCGTCTCCACCCGTGCGTACGGCTCGCCCCCGGCCTGCCGCTTCCCGGCCACCGCCGCGCCGCCCAGAGCCTCACCGACCCGTACAGCAAGGACAGACTCCAAGAGGCACCCGCAAGATGAGTGCCGCGCCTCGTCAGACCACGATGAAGGAGCGGAGGGGGCCCTGGCCGTGGCCGGACTCGAACGCGGACCAGGTTTCGCCGAGCCGGTCAACCGCGATCCGCAGGGCCGCCGGTTCGTTCACGAAGGACAGGCGGAGGTGATCGGCGAAGCCGCCGTCGGGCGAGGTTCTGGCGCCGGGAAGTACCTGAACTCCGTACCTGAGCGCGAGTTGGGCGAAAGACTCACCGTCGCCGTACGGGAGCCGCACCCACAGGAAGGGACCGCCCGAAGGGCGGGTCCACGACCATGTCGGCAACCGTGACCGCAACAGTTCGCTCATCAGGTCCAGGCGTGCGGTCAGTTGCCCCCGCCGTGCCGTGGCCATGTCCTCGGACACCGGCAGGAGACGAGAGGCCAACTGCTGGCCGACGTGTGAGGACCCGAGGTCTGCCACGACCTTCAGGCGGGCGAGCCTGGTCATCAGCGCTCTGGGCGCCCGCAGCCAGCCGATCCGCAGGCCGGGCCAGAAAAGCTTGCTCAAGGATCCGATGGTGACACCGGAAGCGGCATTCGGCAGCGGGTGCCAGCGTCCTTCGAAGACCAGGTCGGCGAGGGTCGTGTCGTCGACGACCGGGACGCCGGCGTGCTCGGCGAGCCGGGCGATCTCGGTGCGCCGCTGGGTGCTCATGACCGTACCGGTGGGGTTCTGACAGGTCGTCATCACGTACAGCAGCGAGATGGAGGAACGGGCGAGCGTCTCGCGCAACGGGCGTACTTTGATGCCTTCGGCGTCGGTGGGCAGTGCGAGGAGTGTCGCCCCTGCGGCGTGGGCGGCGTCGAGGGCGCCGGCGTAGCTGGGGTTCTCGGTGACGATGACGCCGCCGTTGCGGCCGAACAGGGCGAAGAGCAGGCTGATCGCCTGCTGTGCTCCGCTGGTGACGAGTACTTCGTCGGCCGTGGTCGGCATCCCGAGCCGGGTGTAGCGGTCGGCGATCTGGGCCCGCAGGGAGGGAAGGCCGAGCGGCTGGTAACCGAAGTCGGTGGTCAGCTCGCGCAGGTCGGTGGTGTCCGCTGTCAGGCGGGGGACCGCTTCAGGGCCGGTGACGACGGATCCGGACAGGTCCACCACACCGGCTGCCGGCTCGCCCGTCAGTTTGGCCGACGGCATGGTCGCGGCAGGGACCGCGGGACCGATCAAGCGGCCGGAGGCGACGACCCGGGTGCCGCTGCCGCGTTCGCTTTCCAGCAGGCCCTCCTCACGCAGAAGCCGGTAGGCGCCGATCACGGTGGTCCGGCTGATGCCCAACGACCGCGCGAGGTCGCGCTCGGAAGGCAACTTGGAACCGGCGCCGAACTCACCCCGGCGCACGGCGCCACGAAGGCCCTCGGCCAGTCGTTGGTAGAGCGGTCCAGACGAGCCGCTGACCAGACCGGCTGACAGGAGTGAGGCATTCATGCAGTCCAATCCTGCCCTGATTGGATATTGGAATCAATGCCAATCAACCAGCATGCTCTCGCCATGGACTCTTTCCTGGCCTTTGAGACTCTCCTTGCGCACGCCGACGCCGATCCGGAAGAACTGAGCGTCGCGCCCCCCATCCAGCAGGCAGTGAACTATGCGGCTCCCACGGCGGAGGACTTCGACGCACTCAACGAGCAGTCCCAGCCTCAGCGCTACTACCGGCGCTACGGCAATCCGACGCAGGCCCGGCTGGAGCGTGTGGTCGCGGCCGCGGAGGGTGCTGAGGCAGCCCTGGCCACGGCGTCCGGCATGGGGGCGATCACAACAACTCTGGTCGCCCTGCTGTCCCAGGGCGACCATGTCGTCGCCCAGCACAGCATGTACGGCGGCACACTGAGTCTGCTGCGAGATGTCGCACCCCGCTTCGGTGTCGAGGTGACCTTCGTGGACCAGACCGACACCGATGCCTTCGCCCGGGCCCTCACGCCGGACACCAAGCTGATCATGCTGGAGACGCCCAGCAATCCGCTGCTCCGGCTGACCGATGTGGAAGCGGTCACCGCGCTGGCCCGCGCCCGGGGCATCCTCACCTTCGCCGACAACACCGTGGCGACCCCCTTCAACCAAAGGCCCCTGGAGCAGGGCGTGGACCTCGTCATGCACAGCGTCACCAAGGCCATATCGGGGCATGCGGACGTGCAGGCCGGAATCGTGCTCGGGAACGGTGAGCTGATCGAACGGCTCTGGAAAGCGCACACCATGGTGGGCTCGGTGATCAGCCCGTTCGACGCCTGGCTCGCGCTGCGCGGCCTGCGGACACTGTCGTTGCGGGCGGGGCGGCAGAATCAGTGCGCACAGGCCGTCGCGGAGTACCTGGCCGGTCACCCCGCGGTACGAACGGTGAACTACCCCGGGCTCCTCGGCCATCCCCAGCACGACCTCGCGAAGCGGCAGATGCGGGGTTTCGGCGGACTGCTGAGCTTCGAGCTCCGTGGTGGCCGGCCGGCGGCCGAGCAGCTCATCTCGGCGCTGCGCCTTCCGGTGCGTTCCCCCAGCCTGGGCGGCACCCGCTCGACACTGGTGCGGCCCGCCGCCATGTGGTCGAACGAACTGACCGAGGAGGAACTCGCCGAGGCCGGAGTTCCGGGCGGCCTGATCCGGTTCGCCGTCGGCCTCGAACACGAAGCGGACCTGATCGCCGATCTCGGTCAGGGGCTCGCCTCGTCGGCCTCGGAGAGCGTCGGATGACGGCGGGTTCGCGAGCGGTGATCCCTGGCGCGGAACGGGCCGAGGTCAAGGACTCGATGCCGGCATGAGATCCGTGGGACGCCGCGTGACCGCCTGCGTCCCGCAGGCAGGGCCCAAACCCGAACCCACGTACAAGGCCGTCGCCGCCGAGCGCGACCCCGGCCAAAGAGCCTGAATCGCCGCAACCGACCACCCATCACTGGGGGCACTCCCGGACCAGCCGCACCGAAGAGGAGGTCACCCAGGCCGGCGCCGTCCTCGTCCGGCTCGCCCCGCTACGCGTCCCGCTCGTGTGCGGTCCGGGCCGGCCGGGCAGGGCCTGGGCCTCGGTGGGGGGTACAGGAATACGGTCCGGGCCGTCCGCCCGGCGCGGTTCGCGCCGGTTGCGGACGGTGCGGGCGGGCTCAGACCGGTTCGGGGGTGTCCTGCGGCGCCTCGCCGAACCGGGCCAGGGCCAGCGCTCCCGCCACCGCCACCACGAAACCGGCGACCGCCAGCCAGCCCAGGCCCTCGCGGGTACGGTCCCCGAGCCAGATGACGCCCACCAGCGCCGGGCCGATCGTCTCGCCGAGCACCATGCCGGCCGTCGCCGTCGTCACCGAACCGCGCTGCAGCGCCGACGTGAGCAGCAGGAACGCCGAACCGCCACCCAGCAACAGGGCGTACACGGCCGGGTTGGTGAGCAGCGCCGACGGGGACATGTCGTTGATCAGCCGGACCGTGACCTCCACCACCCCGAAACCGCACCCCGCGCCCAGCCCCAGGACCAGAGCCCGCGGCTGCTCCGGGAGTCGTCCGGCCGCCGTGCCGATCAGCAGAATGCCGAGGGAGATCCCCAGCATCCACCAGGCCAGGGCCGCCGGACCGGTCCCGTGGCCCTCGCCGCCGGAGGCGAGGGCCAGTATGCCCAGGCCCGCGCAGACGACACCGACCGCCGTCCATTCGACCGCACTCAGTCGCACTTCGAGGAGCCGGGCGGCGACCACGGCGGTCACCGCGAGGCTCGCGGCAAGGGCGGCGCCCACCGCGTAGATCGGCAGGGATCGCAGGGCGATGATCTGGAGGACGAAACCACAGCCGTCGAGGGCGAGTCCGGCTGTGTAGCGCCACTGGCGCAGGGCGCGCAGCAGCAGTGCCGGATCGACCCCCGCGTCCGACCCCGGCTCGGCGGCGGCCCGCGAGGCGACGGCCTGCAGGACGGAGGCCGTACCGAAACAGACGGCGGCGCCGAGCGCGCAGATCATCCCGAAGAACACGAAGGGACTCTACTTGCGGACGTTCGGTGCACCCGCTTTCGGCCGCAGCCGCCCAGCCTCGCGACGCCGCTCCCGACCGATGCGGGACTCAGCCGCGCAGGACACCGCGGAGCTGCTCCAGCCCCCAGTCCAGGTCCTCCTTGCTGATCACGAGCGGCGGGGCGATCCGGATCGTCGAGCCATGGGTGTCCTTGACCAGCACCCCGCGGTCCATCAGCTTCACGGAGATCTCCCGGCCGGTGCCGTGGCGCGGGGCGATGTCGACGCCCGCCCACAGCCCGCGGCCCCGCACCTCTTCCACCGCGCCCCCGCCCACCAGCAGCCCCAGCTCCTGGTGGAGGTGTTCGCCCAACTCGGTGGCCCTCTGCTGGAATTCGCCGGTACGGAGCATCGCGATGACTTCCAGCCCGACCGCACAGGCAAGAGGATTCCCGCCGAACGTCGAACCGTGCTCACCGGGCCGGTACACCCCGAGCACATCCTTTGACGAGACCACCGCCGACACCGGCACCACACCACCGCCCAGCGCCTTGCCGAGCACGTACATGTCCGGCACGACTCCCTCGTGCTCACAGGCGAAGGTCTTGCCCGTCCGGCCCAGGCCCGACTGGATCTCGTCCGCGATGAACAGCACATTCCGCTCACGGGTGAGTTCACGCACCCGGGGGAGATAGCCGGGCGGCGGCACCAGCACCCCGGCCTCGCCCTGGATCGGCTCCAGCAGCACCGCCACGGTGTTCTCGGTCATCGCCTCCGCGAGCGCGGTCAGATCCCCGTACGGAACGATCTCGAACCCCGGCGTGTACGGACCGAAGTCCTCCCGTGCCTCCTGGTCCGTGGAGAAGCTGATGATCGTCGTCGTCCGGCCGTGGAAGTTGTTCGCGGCGACGATGATCTTCGCCATGCCGTCCGGGACGCCCTTCACCCGGTAGCCCCACTTGCGGGCGGTCTTCACCGCGGTCTCCACGGCCTCCGCCCCGGTGTTCATCGGCAGCACCGTTTCCATGCCGCACAACTCGGCGAGCTGCGTACAGAAATCGGCGAACCGGTCGTGGTAGAAGGCGCGCGAGGTGAGGGTCACCCGCTCCAGCTGTGCCTTGGCCGCGTCGAGCAGGCGCCGGTTGCCGTGCCCGAAGTTGAGCGCCGAATATCCGGCGAGCATGTCGAGGTAGCGCCGGCCCTCGACATCGGTCATCCAGGCTCCGTCCGCCGAAGCGACGACGACGGGCAGCGGATGGTAGTTGTGCGCGCTGTGCGCCTCGGCGGAGGCGATGGCAGTTTCCGTGGTCGACACGGGATCTCCGTTCGTCGTGCGGCGTGGGCGGAGGGTGGTGCCCACTTTGTATCGTCGGTCGCAACCCTGCCGAGGAAACCTTCGATTCACGGCGCGCCCGTCCACTGCCCGCAGCCGTCCCGCCGGCCCCGACTGTGCTCCTCGTCTCATTCGCGGCGCCGCGCGTCCTGCGTCCGTGTACCTTCCGCACCGGCTGCCGGAGATCGGTTCCGTACCTGAGACAATGGGTTTCATGGCCTCTGAACGCCCCCGCGTGCTCTCCGGAATCCAGCCCACCGCAGGCTCGTTCCACCTCGGCAACTACCTCGGTGCGGTCCGCCAGTGGGTGGCGCTGCAGGAATCCCATGACGCCTTCTACATGGTCGTGGACCTGCATGCGATCACCATTCCGCAGGACCCCGCGGAGCTGCGCGCGAACACCCGGCTCGCCGTCGCCCAGCTCCTCGCCGCCGGTCTCGACCCGGAGCGCTGCACGCTCTTCGTCCAGAGCCATGTTCCCGAGCATGCCCAGCTCGGCTGGATCATGAATTGCCTCACCGGCTTCGGTGAGGCGTCCCGCATGACGCAGTTCAAGGACAAGTCCGCCAAGCAGGGCGCCGACCGCACCACGGTCGGTCTCTTCACGTACCCGATGCTGATGGTTGCCGACATCCTGCTGTACCAGGCCGACCAGGTCCCGGTCGGCGAGGACCAGCGCCAGCACCTGGAGCTGACCCGTAACCTCGCCGAGCGGTTCAACGGCAGCTACGGCGACACATTCACCGTGCCGGACCCGTACATCCTCAAGGAGACGGCGAAGATCTACGACCTTCAGGACCCGTCGTCGAAGATGAGCAAGTCGGCGGCCACCCCGAAGGGCCTGATCAACCTCCTCGACGAGCCGAAGGCCACCGCCAAGAAGGTCAAGAGCGCGGTCACCGACACCGACACGGTCATCCGCTTCGACCGGGCCGAGAAGCCCGGGGTCAGTAACCTGCTGACCATCTACTCCACGCTGACCGACACCGGTATCGCGGACCTGGAGCAGAAGTACGAGGGCAAGGGCTACGGTGCGCTCAAGACCGACCTTGCCGAGGTCATGGTCGAGTTCGTCACACCGTTCCGCACCCGCACCCAGGAATACCTGGACGACCCGGAAACGCTGGACTCGATCCTGGCCAAGGGCGCGGAGAAGGCCCGCTCCGTCGCGGCCGAGACCCTGGCGCGGACGTACGACCGGATGGGTTTTCTGCCCGCGAAGCACTGAGTCCAAGGACCCTGGCGGTTTCGCAGCCGCAGGCGTCACACTGGCGATGGGAAGTTGACCCGGTGGATGGCCGAAAACCGGCCATCCACCATCGAGGATTGAGGAGAACGACGTGGGGACCGTAACGCTCGGCGTTTCGATCGCGGTCCCGGAGCCCTACGGCAGCCTGCTCCAGGAGCGGCGCGCGAGCTTCGGGGATCCTGCCGCGTACGGCATTCCCACCCACGTCACCCTTCTCCCACCGACCGAGGCCGAGGCGGCCGACCTGCCCGCGATCGAGGCGCATCTCGCGCAGATCGCCGCAGGCAGCCGTCCCTTTCCGATGCGGCTGGCCGGCACGGGGACCTTCCGTCCCCTCTCGCCGGTCGTCTTCGTCCAGATCGTCGAGGGGGCCTCGGCCTGCTCGTGGCTGCAGAAGCGGGTCAGGGACACCTCCGGGCCGCTGGTGCGCGAGCTCCAGTTCCCGTACCACCCGCATGTGACGGTGGCGCACGACATCGCCGAGCAGGCGATGGACCGGGCGTACGAGGAGCTCTCCGGCTACGAGGCCGCCTGGACCTGCGATTCCTTCGCGCTGTACGAACAGGGCCCGGACAGCGTCTGGCGCAAGATCAACGAGTTCCCGTTCGGCGCGGGGGGCGGCGCGCCCGCCGTGCCCGCGCAGGGCGGCTCCTCCATGGACGAGCCCTCCCTCCGCCCCTGAGCGGCCCCGGCGGACCCTCTTCGCTCCTCCATTGCCCCGGCTCCTGAGGATCAGACCGGCAGGCGCCGGAAAAGCGGGCGCGGCACATGCCGCAGTGCCGACATCACCACACGCAGCGACCCCGGCACCCACACCGTCTCCGAACGCCGCCGCAGACCCGTCACGATCGCCGCCGCGACCGCATCCGGAGTCGTCGCGAGAGGCGATGCCTCCAGCGGTGCAGCGGCGAACTGTGCCGCGATGAGCCGCGGCGTCGCGGGTCGGGCCGCCGCCCCCGGCCGTACGACGCCGGGGCGTACGACCATCACATGCACCCCCGTGCCGTGCAGCGCGTCCCCCAGTCCCTGGGTGAACGCGTCCAGGCCCGCCTTGCTGGACCCGTAGATGAAGTCGGCACGGCGGACACGTTCGCCGGCCACCGAGGACAGCACCACCAGCGAGCCGTGCCCCTGCGCCTGGAGCGCTCCGGCGCACACCAGCCCGGCGGAGACGGCCCCCGTGTAGTTCGTCCGGGCGACCCGGACCGCGGAGAGCGGCTCCTCCTCGTCACGTTCCTGGTCGCCCGCGATACCGAAGGCGAGGAGCACCATGTCGATGTCGCCCTCGGTGAAGACCTTGCCGAGGGCGGTCTCGTGGGACTCGGAGTCGAGGGCGTCGAAGTCGACCGTACGGACGTCGGCGCCGCGTGTGCGCAGTTCGGCGGCGGCCGAGTCGAGGGCGGGGGACGGGCGGCCGGCGAGCCAGACCGTGCGGGTCCGGCGGGCGATCAGCCGGCGTGCGGTGGCGAGAGCGATCTGAGACGTGCCGCCGAGAACGAGCAGGGACTGCGGGGCACCGAAGGCGTCCTTCACGGAAACACTCCTTGCGGACGAGGGGAGGAGGGGGAGGAGAGGGAGGAGGGGGACGAGGGAGGGCGAGAGGGCGGAAGGCCGCAGCGGTCAGAGCGACAGGCGGCGCGACAGGTCCGAGCGGAACGCCCCGCTCGGGTCCAGCTCGGCGCGCAGCGAACGGAATTCGGCCAGCCGTGGATACATCGCGGCCAGCATCTGAGGCCGCAGCCGGGAGTCCTTCGCCAGGCACACCCGGCCGTCGGCCTCCGCCACCTCCTCGTCCAGCGAGTCCAGGAACTCGGCCAGGCCCGGCAGCGCGGTGGGCAGATCGAGGGCGAGCGCCCAGCCGGGCATCGGGAACGACAGCCAGCCCGGGTCGCCTTCGCCGAACCGTTTGAGCACGGCGAGGAACGACGGGCAGCGCCGCCGGGAGATCCGGTGCACGATCCGGCGCAGCGCCTCCTCCTGTCCGTGCCCGACGACGAACTGGTACCGCACGGATCCGCCGCGGCCATGGATCCGGTTCCAGTGCGGCAGACCGTCCAGGGGGTGGAAGAACGTGGACAGCTTCTGCAGCTCGCCGATGCGATACCTGGGGGCGCTGCGGTAACGGAGCTCGTTGAAGAGCGCGACGGAGGTACGGCCGAGCAGCCCTTCCGGTACGAGAGCGGGTGCGACCGGCAGCTGTCCCGGGCGGAACATGAGCGGTGTGCGCCGGGCGCGCGCGGGGAGCGCGTACCGGGGAACGTGTTCCCCGCGGGTGAGCACGGAACGCCCCGTCGCCCGGCCGCGGGCGAGGAGATCGATCCAGGCAGCCGAATAGCGGTAGCGGTGGTCTCCGGCGGAGAGCCTGGCCAGCAGGTCGTCCAGGTCGACGGTCCGTTCGGTGTCCACCGACATCCAGGAGCTGGTGACACGGTGGCAGCGGAGTGTGGCGGAGAGGATCACACCCGTCAGGCCCAGGCCGCCCGCGGTCGCGTCGAAGAGATCGGTGCCGGGCCGGACGGTACGGATCGCGCCCTCGGCGGTCAGCAGCTTCAGCTCCTGGACGTGCCGCGAGAAGGAGCCGGAGAAGTGATGGTTGCGACCGTGGACGTCGGCGCCGATCGCGCCGCCCACGGTGACGTAGCGGGTGGCCGGTGTGACGGGTACGAACCAGCCGAGCGGCAGCAGGACTTCCATCAGCCGGTGCAGGCTGATCCCGGCGTCGCAGACCACCAGGCCGGTCCCGGCGTCGACGGTGCGGATCCGGTTCAGCGCGGTCATGTCGAGGACGGAGCCGCCCGCGTTCTGTGCGGCGTCGCCGTGGGCCCGGCCGAGGCCCCGGGCGATGGAGCCGCGGGGTCCGCAGCCGCGTACCGTCGCCGCCGCCTCCTCGTACGTACGGGGACAAAAGCGCACGGCGGTCGTCGGGGCGGTACGGCCCCAGCCGCTCAGGGACACGGTGTCGACAGACATGGCTGTGACCGTATCGCCCGACAAAACCCTTTCGAGGGATTTGTTACAACACTCACCGATATGGGTGATTGAAGATGTGTCAGCCCTTACGGCAGTGAAGGGGATTCCGGTTTTCCGTGCCCGGGAGGGTAGTCGTACGTCATGGACTGGCTGAAAAACCTCCCTGTCATCGGGCCGATCGTCTCCCGGCTGATGGCGACACACACCTGGCGTTCGTACGAAACGCTGGAACGGGTCCACTGGGCCAGGCTCGCCGCCGCGATCACCTTCATCAGCTTCCTGGCGCTCTTCCCGCTGATCGCGGTCGGTGCGGCGATCGGTGCCGCGCTGCTCTCCACCGAGCAGGTCCACAAGATCGAGAACAAGATCGCCGAGCAGGTGCCGGGCATCTCCGACCAGCTCGGCATCAGCAGTCTGGTGGCCAACGCGGGCACGGTCGGGCTGGTCGCGGGTGCGCTGCTGCTCTTCACAGGTGTCGGCTGGATCGGCGCGATGCGGGGCTGTCTGCGCGCCGTGTGGGGCATGGACGACATGGACCTGGGCAATCCGGTCATCCGCAAACTCAAGGACGTCGGGCTGCTCCTCGGTCTGGGCGGGGCGGCGCTCGCGACTCTCGCCGTCTCCTCGGCCGGCTCCGTCGCCGTCGGCTGGACCGCCGGTCTGCTGGGCGTCTCGGACCGCGGCGCGGGCGGTGTGGTGCTGCAGGTGGCCGCCATGGTCGTGGCGGCACTCGCCGACTTCCTGCTGCTGCTCTATCTGCTGACGCTGCTGCCCGGCGTCGAGCCGCCGCGGCGCAGGCTGCTGGTCGCCGCGGTGATCGGCGCGGTCGGCTTCGAACTGCTCAAGCTGCTGCTCGGCGGCTATATGAGGGGCGTCGCGTCGAAGAGCATGTACGGCGCCTTCGGGGTGCCGGTCGCGCTGCTGCTGTGGATCAACCTCACGGCAAGGCTGCTGCTGTTCTGCGCCGCCTGGACGGCGACGCAGAACAGCAAGGACACCCAGAAGGACTCCCGACCTCCCCCACGATAGGGAGCGGGCTTCCGACGCCCTGCGACTCCGCTTGCGGCGTTGTCGTCAGTCAGCGACGCTCTTTCCCCGAGCTCTCGGCTTCGCTCGACCAGGGGAGACCCCATCC
>NZ_JBEOVN010000099.1:0-26318 GCF_040295565.1 Streptomyces sp. NPDC002785
GCTTTTTTGCTGTTCGGACGGCCTCTGTGCTACTACCCGCTTTAGGATGTGACCCAGCTCCTATGGGTGGCATCACATCCACGGCGCCATATCGGAGGTCTCGACGCGGCTCCGGCGACGCGCGAACGGGGCAGACAAGCGCGTCAGCTCACCCCCCACAGACCAGGCGCGAACATCCCCAGCTCCCGTCACCGCGGGTAGCCCCGCTGCGCCCCGCGTCGGGCTGGATGCGGCGAGGCGCCTGATCGGCAGAGGGAGGCAAAGCAGCGCAACCGGCCCGGGCCCACAGACCGACCGAGCAGGGAAGGCAGAGGCTGAATCAGGCCGTACGCCGGGGCACCACCAGCAGCACGGCGCAATTGAGGTGGGCTGCCGCCACCCGCCCGACCGCACTCGGCAAGCCCTTCGCTCGCTGGTCGATCCGTGAACTCGCCGACCACCTGCGGCCTGACGTCGCACGACCCCTACGGATCGGACGCGAGCCCCTGCGCGGCCCGCTCGCCCGCCGCGCGATCACCTTCCAGCACACCAACCTGTGGGGCATCAGCCGGTGCCCGGCGTCGCTCCCACCTGGACCCACCCTCCAGTCGGCCGACGCGGCCCGCTGCTGAAGCTCGACGTCGGCACGAAGCTCTGACCGATCGGGGCCGGCTCCACATCGACATCGCCGACCTGGCCACCTGCTCCGACGTCCCCGGCCACGCGGACCCTGTCCCACCGGGGACCTTCTCGGGCGATCCCTCCGACGATCCCCTGGCCATCTCGGTCAACGAGCAGTTCCCCGACGACGGCCGCACAGACGGCGCCGCGCGTGACGAGGCATCAGGCCGGCCACGATGTGGCGCCGGCCTGTGACTCTGCGGTCGTTCATCCCGGGCGCCGATGGCGATGACAGGGCCCGGCAAGGAGCAGCCGACGGGGGTACGTGGGCCGTCACGGCAGATCGGTGCGTCCCAGCCAGGTCGGCCGCATCGGCACCCCGTCCGCATATCGCTCCATCGGCGGCGACGAGGGCGGAGGCGGCACCACTGCGCCCACCGGCTCCGGTTCAGCCTTTGGGTGACCGACTACACCACTCGGCGGGACACCATTCGCCTGTGATTCCAATTCACTCCATTGGGGACAATAAAGGGTTTCTCTCTCACCTCGCTTGCCTTGCCCATCGATGATCAATCTGCGGCATCCGGCGCACCAGCACGCATCTCGCTGCCCTCGTGAGCCTTCGCCGCACAGGTCAAGCGATGAGCAGGAAGGAGGACTGCATGCACCTGACTCCTCATGAGCAGGAACGTCTGCTGGTCCATGTGGCGGCGGATGTCGCCCAGCGGCGCCGTGAGCGAGGGCTGCTGCTGAACTATCCCGAGGTCATGGCGCTGTTGACGACGCACGTGTACGAAGAGGCACGGACCGGCGCGACGGTGGACTCGATCATGGAATCCGGCCGCCATGTGCTGGCGCGCAGCGAAGTCATGGAAGGCGTCCCGGAGATGATCGCCAGCGTCCAGGTCGAGGCGACGTTCCCGGACGGGACGAAGCTGGTGACCATTCACGATCCGTTCGACGAGCCGGCCGAGGACGTGGACGTCCATCCGGGCAAGCTGGAGCTTCTTCCGGACGACGAGGAATTCGCGGTCGCGTTCAACAAGGGCCAGGAGCCCGTGGAACTGCCCGTGAGCAACCCTTCGGACCGTCCGGTCCAGGTCGGCTCCCACTTTCACCTCGCCGAGGTCAACGAGGGCCTCGTCTTCGACCGCGATGTGGCACGCGGCATGCGGCTGCACATCCCCTCCGGGACGTCGGAACGCTTCGAGCCCGGTGACGAGCACACCGTGTGGCTGGTGCCCATCGCGGGGGACCGCATCGTCAGAGGTCTTCAGGCCGGGAAGAGCGAAGAGGAGATGCACCTCGATGAGCAGTCAGACTGAACAGCCTCCGGGCCCGTTGAAGCGGTCCGACTACGCCGACCTCTACGGTCCGACGGCCGGCGACCGGGTCCGGCTCGCCGACACCGACCTCGTCGTCCGGATCGATGCGGACTGGTGCGGCGGGCCCGGCCGCAGCGGCGACGAGATGATCTTCGGCGGCGGCAAGGTGATCCGCGAGTCGATGGGCCAGTCGCACGTCCCGCGGGACGATCCCCGCGCACCGGTGGACACGGTGATCACCGGTGCGCTCATCCTGGACCACTGGGGCGTGGTGAAGGCCGACGTCGGTGTGCGCGACGGGCGGATCCAGGCGATCGGCAAGGCGTACAACCCCGAGACGATGTCGCCTGCGCCCCACAGCGACGCACGTGCGTCGTACTTCGTCGTCGGGCCCGAGACGGAGGTGATCTCCGGCAACGGACGGATCCTGACCGCGGGCGGCGTCGACACCCACGTGCACTTCCTGTGTCCCGAGCAGATCCACGAAGCCCTCGCGTCGGGTGTGACCACGCTGATCGGCGGCGGCACCGGGCCCGCGGAGGGCAGTACGGCCACCACTGTGACGCCCGGCAAGTGGCACATCCAGCGGATGTTCGAGGCACTGGACTCCTATCCGGTCAACATCGGTCTGCTCGCCAAGGGCAGCACGGTCTCAGAGAAGGCGCTGCGCGACCAGGTCGCCGCCGGCGCCCTCGGTTTCAAGATCCACGAGGACTGGGGTGCCACGCCCGCGGTGATCGACGCGGCGCTGAGGGTCTGCGAGGAGACCGGTGTCCAGGTCGCCCTGCACGCCGACTCGCTGAACGAGTCCGGGTTCGTGCGCCACACACTCGCCGCGACCAAGAAACGCTGCAAAACCACGGAGACCAAGTACCGCAGCTTGCACGTCTTCCACGTCGAAGGCGCCGGCGGCGGTCATGCACCCGACATGATCAGTTTGGTGGGCGAGCCGAGTGTGCTGCCCGCCTCGACGAATCCGACCCGGCCCCTGACGGTCAACACCGTCAAGGAACACGTCGACATGATGATCGTCTGTCACCACCTCAATCCCGAGATCAAGGCGGACATGGCGTTCGCCGACTCGCGGATCCGGCCCTCCACCATGGCTGCCGAGGACCTGCTGCACGACATGGGCGCCATCTCGATGATGTCCTCCGACGCGCAGGCCATGGGACGCATCGGCGAGATGATCATGCGGACCTGGCAGACCGCGCACGTCATGAAGTCCCGATACGGACACCTGCGCGAGGACGATGCCAAGGCGGACAACTTCCGGGCCCGGCGCTACATCGCCAAGTACACGATCAACCCGGCCATCACCCACGGCATCGACGACGAGGTCGGTTCCGTCGAGGTGGGCAAGCTGGCGGACCTGGTGCTGTGGGAGCCGAAGTTCTTCGGCGTGAAGCCGCACATGGTCATCAAGGCAGGCCAGATCGCGTACGCGCAGGTCGGTGACGCCAACGCCTCGATTCCGACGCCGCAGCCGTTCCTGCCACGTCCGGTGTGGGGGTTCAGTGGCCGGTCCCCGAAGGCCAATTCCTTCAACTTCGTCTCGGAGCCGGCCGTCGACGGCGAGTTGTCCCGGATCGGCCTGCTCAAGCCGCTGCGCGCGATCACGTCCACCCGCGAGGTGACCAAGGCCGACATGGTGCACAACGACGGCCTGCCGGAGATCGTCATCGACCCCGACACCTTCGACGTCACCATCGGCGGTGCCACCACCTCGGACGTACGCACCACGGTGGACGGGCAACTGATCGGACGGCACTACGCCACCGAACTTCCCATGGCTCAAAGGTACTTCCTGTTCTGATCCCCACACCGGCCCGGCCCCGCCTTCTCGCCGGGCCGCCTGTCCCCGTGAAAGGCGGGCTGCTGCCCTCATGAGCCGTGCTGCCCTGCTCGTCCTGGCCGATGGCCGCTTTCCCGCCGGTGGGCATGCCCACTCCGGCGGTATGGAGGCCGCGATCTCCTCTCAAAGCGTGTACGACACCGCAAGTCTGGAGGCCTTCTGCCGGGGGCGCCTGCACACCGCCGGGCTGGCCGCGGCCGGGCTCGCCGCCGCAGCGGCCACCGGATACGACACGATGATGCTGGACGAGGCCGCCGACGCCCGCACGCCCGTGCCGGCGCTGCGGCAGATCGCCCGCAGGCTCGGCCGGCAGATGTTGCGGGCGGCGCGCGCCACCTGGCCCTCGCCCGACCTCGACCGGCTCGCCCGCCTCCAGCCGCAAGGAGCGCACCAGCCGGTCGTCCTCGGCGTGGCGGCCCGCGCCGCCGGCCTGACGCCGTTCGATGCCGCGCAGTGCGCCGCGTACGAAAACGTCAGCGGGCCGGCGACCGCGGCGGTACGGCTGCTGAGCCTCGACCCGTTCGACGCAACCGCCCTAATGGCACGGCTCGCCGGTGAACTCGACGACGTCGCCCGATCCGCAGCCGACGCGGCGGATCGAGTCGCCGCCGACGGTATCGGCGTGCTGCCCGCCGCGTCCTCTCCGCTGCTGGACATCACCGGCGAGCAACACGCCGCCTGGAGCATCCGTCTCTTCGCATCCTGACCTGCCTCTTCCTGCTGGAGCCACCATGCACCTCGACCACCCCACGACCATGCCCCACCGCCACACCTTCAGCGCCGATGCGTTGCACCCCGACGGCAGCCGCCGCGCGCTGCGGGTAGGGCTCGGCGGGCCCGTAGGCTCAGGCAAGACTGCGACCGTCGCCGCGCTGTGCCGTGCGCTGCGGGACCGGTTGTCCATCGCCGTGGTCACCAACGACATCTACACACGCGAGGACGCCGAGTTCCTGCGCCGCGAGGCTGTGCTGCCGCCAGAACGGATCACCGCCGTGGAGACCGGCGCCTGCCCGCACACCGCGATCCGTGACGACATCTCCGCCAACCTCGAAGCGGTCGAGCAGTTGGAGCAGACGCTGCAGCCGCTGGACCTGATCCTCATCGAGTCCGGAGGAGACAACCTCACCGCCACCTTCTCGCGCGGACTCGTCGACACTCAAGTGTTCGTGATCGACGTGGCCAGCGGCGACGACATCCCGCGCAAGGGCGGCCCCGGCATCACCACCGCCGACCTCCTCGTGGTCAACAAAACCGACCTCGCGCCGTATGTCGGGGCCGACCTGGACACCATGGCGGCCGACGCGAAGAAGCAGCGCGGCGCTCTGCCGGTCGCATTCACCAGCCTCGCCTCGGCCGACGGGGTCCGTCCGGTCGCCGACTGGGTCACCGGGCGTCTTACCGCGTGGCGTGCCGGGGCCGCCACGTGACCGGCACCACGCAGCTGCCGGCCGCGCCACCGACACCGGCCGGGCCCCGGCCGAAGGCCGAAGGAGGCGCCACGGACAACGGGCTGCCGGACGAGGCGCCCTGTGCGGTGCGGGCGCACACGCCCGGCACCCACCCGACCGCCCCTCACCCCACCGGCGTCCGAGCCACCGCCCGTATCCGAGCCGCCCACAACGGCCGCGCCACGACGCTCCCGCTCCTGCACAGCGACGGTCCCTTCCACCTGCGCCGGCTGCGAACCCGCGACGGGCAGGCGCGGGTCAGTGTGATCGGGGCCATGAGCGCACCGCTCGGCGGGGACCGCCTCGAACTCGACATCGCGGCCGAAGCGCGAGCCGAACTGGAGGTGACCACGGCAGCCGCCACCATCGCCCTGCGCGGCTCCACCACCGCCCCCGCCACCTACGACGTCCGGCTCACCGTCGGCGAAAACGCATCCCTGAACTGGCTGCCGAAGCCGTTGATCAGCACCCGAGGCAGCACCCTGCACCAGTCCTACACCGTGGAACTCACCTCCACCTCTCGTCTGCTGTTGCGGGAGGAACAGCTCCTCGGCCGCATAGCGGAGCCCCCCGGTCATCTCTCCACCCGCCTGACAGTGCGGCACGACGGCCGACTGCTCCTTGACCAGCACACCGCCTACGGTGGCCCCGCACCGGCGTGGGACGGGCCGGCAGTCCTGGGCGGGCACCGCGCCGCCGGACAACTCCTCGTCGTGCACCCCCAACTAGCTGCAGACCAGAAGCCGTTTCTCTTCGGTGACGACCCGGAGGAGGGATGCGCCGTCCTCGCCCCTCTCGCCAACGGGCCGGCACTGCTTGCCACCGCCGTCGCACCCACAACGGCCCACCTGCGCCGCATCCTCGACACGGCTCTCGCACACGTCCTGATCGCGCAGGAGACTGTATGAAATCCCGCAGCTCCTTACATCAAGCGGCGGCGATCAGAGAGATGCCGAAAGAACCGACAGACCCCCGCCCTGCTCACGCTGGACGGCCGGTGGGTCGAGGAGGACGGGCCGAACTACCGCCGGTGGTTCAACGCCTACCTCGACGCCCTGCCACCCGAGACGATGGTGGTCAGGGTGCTGTACCACTCGTGGACACCGCCGTGTGTCGGGTCTCGAGCCTCGGGCCGTCGTCGCCGAGCCCCCGCGGCACGAATACTGCTTGTTCCACGCGGGCTCGGACGTCCAGCGCGAGGACGTCGATGGGGCGCCGGTGTCCCAGACGGTCCAGGACTGGGCGCTGCAGCCCGTGTTGCCGGAGTGGAAGTTCCACAGCGCCAGGTTGGTGTCGACGATCAGCGCGTCCTGGATCGGCGTGGGATTCCAGGTGATGCTCCCTTGTCGACGCAGCGACTTCGCCGGGGCGCCGCCACTCACGGCCACCTGCTGGGGAAGTCTCTGGTCCCGAATGTCACGGCGAGTGATCCTTGACCGAGTCTCTACCAAGCCCGGTTTCTCAGATGGTCCACCTGGCAGGTATCAGGCTGTTGCCACCCCGGCAGTCGGTTGATTTCGCTGCGACCGGCATGACGGATGAGTGAGGATTGCGGTCATGGGATTGTCGACGGCGTTCACGGAACTGTTCGGTGTGGAGCATCCGATTGTCCTGGCCCCGATGGGCGGGTCGGCCGGTGGAGCCCTGGCGGGGGCGGTCTCGCGCGGCGGCGGGCTCGGACTGCTGGGCGGCGGGAACGGGGACCAGGACTGGCTGGCCCGCGAGCTGCCTGTCCTGGCCGACGAGGGCGCCGGGAAGCCTTGGGGCATCGGCTTTCAGACGTGGGCGATCAACGTCGGAGCGGTCTCGCGGGCGCTGGAACACAGGCCGACTGCGATGATGTTGTCCTTCGGCGACCCCAGTCCGTTCGTGGAGCACATCCGCAGCGCGGGCGCGGCGCTGATCATTCAGGTCACCGACCTGGAGGAGGCCCGGAGGGCGGTGGATCTGGGCGCCGATGTGATCGTGGCGCAGGGCACCGAAGCCGGCGGGCATGGAGCCCGGCACGGGCGGTCCACGCTGCCGTTCGTGCCCGTCGTGGTGGACCTGGCGGCGCCGGTGCCGGTGCTGGCGGCCGGCGGGATCGCCGACGGCCGCGGTGTGGCAGCCGCCCTGGCGCTGGGGGCTGCGGGAGCACTGCTCGGCACCCGCTTCCAAGCCACTACCGAGGCCCTGCTCGCCCCCGCGAGCGCCAAGGCGATCGTTGCGGGACGTGGGGAGGACACGGAGCGCAACAGGGTGCTGGACATCGCCCGCAGCTCGCGGTGGCCGGCGAAGTACACCGCGCGCACTCTTGGCCACCCTTTCCTCGACGGATGGCGGGGCCGGGAGGACGAGCTCGCAGCTGCCCCTCATGCCCAGCAGGCGTACCAGGACGCGGTGGTACGAGGCGAGATCCCCGCATTGCCGCAGTGGGCCAGCGAGGCCATCGACCTCATCAACGACCTGCCGTCCGCGGCCGATCTGGTCGGTACCCTGGCCGCACAGGCCGAGGACATGCTGACCCGAGCAGGCAGGCGCTGATCGTGATCGCCGGGAAGCAGTGTCACGGCCGGACAGCCATGACGTACTGGGCGTTGGGGAAGGTCGGTCGCCACTCTCCGTCGTTTGTCAGGCGGGTGTTCCAGCCGACGTGGTCGCCGTGGACATGGGTGCAGATCACCGTGTCCACGTCCTGCGGGCGGACGCCTGCCGCGGCCAGCTCATCGAGGTACTGGGTGTTCAGATGGTGAAAGGACGGCATGGCCGGGCGCTCCCGGTCGTTGCCGATTCCGGTGTCGATCAGGATCGTCCGGCCCTGGCTGCGGATCAGCCAGGTCTGCATCATGGTGCGGATCTCGTCGGCGGCCGGGTCCAGGAAGGTGGGGGCGAGCCAGTTCTCATGCGCCTGCCAGTGCCCCATGGGCACGCCGGGGAAGATGTAGTCGCGGGCGCTGCCTCTGGTGGGCAGCTCGACCACGCGGGTGATCTCCACGTCTCCAAGCGTGATGGTGTCCATGCCCCAGCCTGCGCGCTGGATGACGCAGGCGCCAGGGTCACATGGCCGCACCTCGGAGGGAGGTCGGTGGCGCGATCGAACTGGGCAGGCAGCCCTCGGGCGAGCGATGGACGATGTCGGGGTCCGGCACTCCCTCGAAGTCCCGGGCGAGCTGGTCACCATTGAGTACGTGGTCATGCGGGACGCCAAGTAGATCCGTGTCCCGGTCCTGCTCCGGTTCCACTGACGGCAGCGCCCCTTGCGACGCCCATGACTGCTCCGTCGGTGCGAAGTCTGTGCGGTGCGGGCCGTGCCTGGCTGCCGCGGCCCGGGACGCGGCGGAACATGGCACAGCGGGCATCCGGATCCACAGGCATGCACGCCGTCACGTCGCCGTGAACAAGGGCTCCGGTGACCTCCCTCCTGGCCGTGATACGTCACAGATGCCACTCGGGCCGGAACCCTGAGAAGAGTTCCAGTCCGAGTGCTGACCACACCGGGGCGGGCCCGTCTGCGCGGGGCTACGACCGGCGAGGACGTCAGCGGGACGTCAACGGTGCGCAAACAAGACGTGAGCGCCGGGCAGGAGAGTGATGAGTGTCAGGAGGTCAGGGACGATTCGCCCGCAGGACCCAGGCCTTTGTCACGCTGTCACACTTGAGGAGATCCTCATGCGTACGTTCCACAACCGTCACCACGCCACCGTCATCGGCGCCACCGCCACTGCGGTCCTCGCTCTGGCATTGACCGCCTGCGGTGGGGAGGACACCGGCACGAAGGCTGCCGGCTCGGCGGACAGTTCCGTATCTGCTGCGACTTCGGCGGGGTCTTCGCGCTCCACCGGGTCGGTGAAGACCAGCGATGCCGTGCAGAACACCGGCACCACGAACGCCGTCACCATGAACGCCGTCACCGCGAAGGCGGGCGGCGGCAACGCCAGCAGCGACAGCTACACCTACACGCACCCGTGCGAGATGCAGAAGCTGTCGGTACACGTGACCCGCCGGGCCGGTGCGCCCACCCAGCGGGTGATCGAGGTGCGCAACGTCGGCTCGAAGGCCTGCGGCCTGAGCCACTACCCACTGGTCAGCCTGGGCAATTCGCAGTCCCCGGACCACAGCCACGATGTCAGGCCGCTGATCCCCAGCGGGCTCGGCGGGGTACCCGCATTTCCGGTTCGGGCCGGACACACCGCCTACGCGGTGATCGACCTCAATCCGAGCGGTGCGACCACAGGGACCGTGGCCAAGATCGACGAGATGAATGTGCTGGCCGACGGCGACCACATGCCCAACGCGGACACGCTCAACTTCCCGCTCGGCTCCGGCGCGAAGGTGCTCAAGCCCAAGCTTGGCCTGTACAGGAACACGGTCGCGGACGCGGTCAGGTCCATGACCCAGGCCGACACACAGTCCTGAACGCGCCCCACACCGACCGTGACACACGTCCCCGCATGTTGCGGATGCTCTGCTTCCCGTACGCGCGGGGCTCTGCGCGACATCCCGTGAATTCTCCCGAGCCTCTCTGAAAGGGCGTTTACATGGGTTGACCTCGATCTTGTATGACGGTCCGCCGATGGAGTCGGTGGACCGTTTTGCATTTCCTGTCGGGTGGTGGGCAGGCCGGGGGCCCGGCTGACGTGCCGGGTGGGCACCGGGGTTCCGGTGTTCCGGGTCGGTGCTGCTGTTCGTTGGACAGGGAGAGCTGCTGGTCAGCCGGGGTTCGGGCGTTGCACGAGCCGGTTGAGGTTGTCGCAGACGATCGCGATGCGCACCGACGGCGGGTGGAGGGTGCGCAGGTAGCGGCAGAACTCCAGGAACTGGGTGCGCTTCTTGACCGGCTTGACGTGGCCGTAGAGCTTGTCCTTGCCCAGGTCCAGGGCGGCGAAGAGATGACGCACGCCGCCGTAACGGTGGTACGTGGCCCGGCGTCGACGACGCGGCTCACGCTCGGGGTCCCTGTGCCTGCCGCCGTGCTCGGCCCACTGCCTACCGGGATGGGGCATGAGGTTGAGTGCCTGAACTCGTCCATGCAGAAGACGACTTCAGGTTCGCCCTTCTCGGGTATGACCTCGCCGTCGGCGAGCGCGTAGAGGTGCTCGACGCGTGCCTTCCTGGCTGCGTAGTCCGGGTCGCGGGAGGCCTTCCAGGTCTTCAGCCGTTGAAGGGAGACGCCTTCCTCGCGGAGCAGCGTGCGCAGGCCCTCGTGACTGAGTGTCGTCGACCACCCCCTCAGCGACCAGAAAGTCGGCCAGCTTGGTCAGGCTCCACGTCGAGAACGGCGTTGTCGTGCTTGGTCGGCTTGGACTTCGCGATCTTCTTGATCTCGCGTCGCTCGGGCAGCGTGAACGTTTTCGGGCGGCCGCCGGCGTACTTCGGGTACAGCGAGGCGAAGCCGTCGGTGTTGAAGTTGTGGATCACATTCCGAACCCGGTCCGCGCTGGTGAAGGACACCTCCGCGATCTTCGCCACGGACATGCCCTGGGCGGACACCAGCACCATCCGGGCGCGTCGCCAGGTCACCACCGAGCCGGTGCCCCTGCGGATGATCCGCAGCAACTTCCCGCCCTCGTCGTCATCGATCTCGCGTACACGTACTCGTTCAGCCACCCGCATACGGTGACCACCGTCCGGTGCCCGCCGTAGGACCCCGGACGGCGCGTCACATCACAACAGGGCAAACGTTGCCTGCTACGGCACTGGATCGGGCTCGCGAGGGGCACGCCGACCCATTCGATGCGGGCTTGTGGCGGGACGGTCGCTGAGGTGACTTCGGTTGGTCAGCCTGCTGTCGGGCTCTGCGGGACCTACGCTCGTATGAACCCGTGGCTCCGCTCCACTTTCGCCACATGCAGCGTGTAGCTCTGGTACCACTCGACTTGCCCGCGCTTTTGCGCCGCGCGGTGCTCGGCGTTGCACCGCCACTCCGTGAGGGCGTCGGCGTCGCGGAAGTACCCGACGGTGATGGCCAGCCCACCAGGAGTCTCCGCGAGGTCCATCCCCAGGAACCCAGGGATGTCCTTCACCAGGTCTTCCATGCGTGCGGCGGTCTCGCTGTAGCCGCTCTGGTCCTGGGTTCGCACCGTAGTGAAGACAGCCATGTAGTAAGGGGGTTCATAGGCCTCGACGGGCGTGACAGGCGCTTCGGAGTGATCGCTCATGGCGCCACTGTAAGGCAGGGACCGCCCGGTCCGGGCCCCGAAAGCCCGCTTCAAGTGGCTGTGCGGCTCGGTCAACGACACCGCCGCCGAAGTCGTGGCCGCGGTGTTCGATAGCAGAGCGTGTACCGCTTCACTCGCCGGCCGCCTCATCGACCACGAACATCTCATCGGACAGCCTCTTCGCCATGGCCACCGGCAGCCAGGTCTTCTCCTTGAACAGCTCGTCCCATTCGAGTTCGATGAAGCCCTCTCTAGTGCTCCAGTTCTTGGCGGTCTGGGAGAGATCACCCCGCTTGGCGCTGATGTTTATGCTCCGCACCTCGGGCGGCAGCGGTTTCTCATCGAGTACCTCCTGGATCCGTCCGGGCGAGGCCTTGAGGAACACGATTGCCGAAGTTTTGGTGGGCACCGCGCCGGCGACGACGTCAAGGAGGTCGGATCCGAGATACGAGCCGACGTGCAGTCGATAAGGGTTGAGCGAGTAGGCCCGCTCGACCTGGTCCATGATCCCATCGCCGCCCGGCCGGGCAGCCACCTCGATCACCCAGGCCGTCCCATCCGCGGCGAGCTTGATCTCCACATGGGCGAGACCCCGATCGATGCCCAGCGCAGTACAGGCCCGTACGGCAAGGTCGGTCAGAGCCTGGTCTCCGGTGCGGTGGCTCGGCACCAGGTGCGCGATCTCGGCGAACCAGGGGCGAGGGGACAGGTACTTCTCGGTCACGGCGACGACCTGAGCACGGCCAGCACCGCAGAGGACTTCGACGGACACCTCGTCATCGGAGTCAACGAACTGCTCGACAAGGTACTTGTCGCCCCGGATGTTGTACGACGATCCGTGCTGCGCGACGACGCCCTTCGACTCTGCGAGACCGGCGACCGCCTCCTCGCGCGTGGTGGCCAGCACAACTCCGCCGCTGCCACCGAAGTCGTACGGCTTGATAACCACGGGCAGACCGATGGCCGCGATAGCGTCGAGCAACTCTTGCTCGGACTGAACCAGCTGGGATCGAGGAGTCGGAACGCCGGCGGCCAGAAGAGCCTGCTTCATGGCGTACTTGTTCCGGGCGTTGACTACGACCGTGGCATCCAGCCCGCCCAGTCCCAGGACGCGATTCACGGTGTTCGCCGAATCCACCGTCCAGTCGTTGAGCGGAACGACGATTTTGGGGTGCCAACCCTGGGCCGAGTGTGCGCGGATGGCCCTCAGCAGGGAGTCCGCGTCCATGGGATCAGCTGACAGCATGTTGTCGAACATGCGGTTCGGCTTGCGTACGGCATCTTCCGCGGCTGCCCAGACGGGGAGATCCGTAGCCTGCTTGGTCCCTAAGAGGGCCCGTTCGCGAAGATACTGGTCAGCGCCGAGCAGGAGTACATATTCTTTTGGCGGCATGGCTGCATCCCTTTTTCCATGGATCCCCCTGCGTGCGATATTTATTCTTGATATTGCCGCCGGGAATCAGGGGAGAATAAGTGAATCAATTCACGGTCAAGATGGCTAGCTATTGACGGGAGACTCTTCCGACCCGCGCCGCGGTCATGCAAAATTGCAGGTCAGCAGCTTGCCGAAAGTAACCCGAAAAGTTTCTTGTCAATACAACAATCCGGATGCGGCGATTCTCATTCCACTCCATCAACAGGTAAACAAACGACTGGATGCTTGCAGCGATTGAAACAATGGGGGCATTTGCCGGCACATGCATCCCTTCACTTCTACTGCAAGATCGTAGCCATCAACCTGAGAGGCGTGCAAGAGGGCGGCGGCGTTCATGGAATCTGCCCGGTTTGGTAATTTCAGCCAAGTTACCCGAGTTGCGGGAAACCCGCTGCGGCAGCTGCTCGTTGCCCGCTTCCAACTGCTCGCACTGCGCCGTGAGCACCGTGTTCTGCTCCCGCAGCGTGCCGATCAGTGCGAGAAGGTCCTCGCGCGACGCGGCAGGCTCGGCAGCGGCAGGCGTGATCCCCGAGCCTGGCAGAGCCGACCCCCATCTGTCACACCGTCAACTCGCAACAGCCGAACCGGCCTCATGGACGCGTAAGTTCTTGTCGCGTAGTCATAGGTATGACTACACTGCACCCTCATCTCCATGCCGTGAACACACCTTTGGAAGCCACCACTTGGACCAATGAATAGGGCGGAGGCAACGCGCTTGGAGTGCGTTCCTGCTGAAGTAGCACTTCTTTGCCGACCTGCTCGCTGGAGTCGGTCCTGCACGTGAGTACAACACTTCGTCTTTCTGACGGGAAGGTTCCACGTGAGTCAGTCTGTCCAGCTCCTTGCCGCCGCCCTTCTTGTCCTGGGGTTCGGAGTGCAGCATTCCGGATTCGCCACGCTGAGGGTCAAACGCGTAGTCAAAGCAAACACAGGTATAGAGCCCCTGGCATGGCGTTCTGTCGAGTCCTTGGCGAACGTCGTGTACATCCTGGTGCCGCCGCTCTGTGGCAGCACACAGACTCGGTGACCTGGGAACTGTCGGGCGCCCGCATGGTGAACCGGCTCAATCTCCGTCAGCGATTTGTCGTTGACAGGGACGTCCTCGATAGCCTTGATCTCGGGAGGTTGCGGGGACCAGGCCTACTTCGGTGATGCCTTTGTCGTGGAGATGCCGCTGCTCGCCGCCAGTGGGGACTTCCCGTTTTTTGGGGCCGCTGGTGCCGGGGTGCACTACGACGGCGACGCTGTTCCCACGGTCTACTGGGTCGTCGGGAGCACGTCGTTCGATGCCTGGCAGTCCGCACCAGGCAACACCCCCCGGGTAAAAGTGAAACACCCGGCCACCAATCACTCCCCGCACTTCGCACTTGGTCCGAGGCCGACGCTCCGTACAACGTCGGAGGCCATGGTGACGGCCGCCCTCACGTACTTGGCAAGTCCTGCCAGCTGATGGAAGAACGGATGTCGACGAAACCCACCCAGCAGATCGGTTACCGGGAGTCCACGGCGCTCGGCGTGGGCGGCATCATTGGTGCCGGCATCTTCGTGCTGAGCGGTACAGCCAGCAGCATCGCCGGGCCGGCGGTGGTTCTCTCGTTCGGAATCGCGTTCGGCGCCTCACTCATCCTCAGCCTGTGCTACATCGAACTGAGTTCGATGCACGAGGACTCAGGTGGACCGTACGCCTATGCCAAGCGCCATCTGCCGCCGTACGTGGCGACCATCGCGGGCCGGGCGAACTGGGGTGCCTGGACGTGCGCCAGTTCCCGCGAGGACGTAGCCAAGGTGCTGTTTGGTCCGGAGCTGATCGCCACCGGAGACCTGGGCGAGTTCGCCCCTCGGGGGTATCTGCGCCTTAAAGGGCGGAAGAAGAACGTACTGGTCACCCGTGGCAGCCAGAAGCTACAACTGGAGGAACTGGAGCAGGAGTTCTGCCACGAGCCAGGGGTGAAGAAGGCAGCGGTGTACCCATGCAGGGAGGCCTGACCCTGATCGCCTGGCATAAGGGCGGTCCGGCGGTGGTCGCTCGCGGTCTGCGGCAGCGCATCGAAAGGCAGAACAACCGTCTCGGCCATGACTGTCCGATCAGCCGGGCTGCTGATGACTGACCCGCTGGAGTCCGACAGCCGGCTACTCAACCGCAATCCGAAGCTCAACCGCGAGGCGGTGCGCGCGGCGACCGAAAACCAAGCGCAGCCGCCTGGCGCCTGGACTGCCCAGCACCACAACCGCGAACAAGACCAAACCCAGCCGAACCGCAAGGAGACCGTAGGACCATGACCGTGCCGGACGATGCCAAGACCGCAACTTCCACGGCGGAGGTGGCTCGCCTCTGGGGCACTCTCCTCCACCTGCCCAAGGTGCCGGAGGATGTGAGTTTACTTGCGCTGGGCGGCGATTCCTCGCTGCTCATGGAGATCGAGGAACGGTTCGGCGTCCACCTCGGCGCCGACGATGTCCTGGACGACCTCACGGTGCGGGGATTCGCCGTGGCCATCGACCGAGCCGGGTCGGCTGCGACGGACCAGCGGTGAGCGCGACGGCGCCCACAAAGGCCCACCGGCCGGCCGCACCCGGCGACTTCTGGAAGCTGTGGGCAGGCCAGTCGACCAGCCTGCTCGGGGACAGCTTCATGGTGGTCGCGCTGCCGCTGTTCGCCGTGAGCGTGCTGCACCTCTCGGTCGCCCAGGCGGCACTGACCCCCTTCGCGCTGAACGCGCCGTTCCTGGTGCTGAGCCTGCCGGCCGGCGCGCTCATCGACCGGCGCAGACGCCGTGCGGTCCTGCTGGCATGCAACGCCGTTCAGGCTGGGGTGTTCGGCTTGCTCGTGCTCATCGCCTGGCTGCACCAGCTCTCCTTTGCCCTGCTGATGCTCCTTCTGGTGATCAGTGGGTGCGCGCTGGTGTTCTTCCAGGTGGCCTACACGACTTATCTGCCGAGTCTGATCTCCGATCCGGACGAACTGCACCGCGGCAACAGCCGGCTCTACCTTTCCGAGTCGGCGTCCAAAACGTTGGGGCCGGTGGCGGCGGGGCCGCTGGTGAGCCTGCTCGGCCCGCTCGTCACCATCGCCGTGAACGCCGGCTCCTTCCTGGTGTCCTTCGCAGCCATCAAGGCGATCGGGCATCGCGAGCCTGAACCGGAGGCGACGCCTGTAGAGCGCGAGGGAATGATCCGGGAGATCCGCGAGGGGCTGAGTTTCGTGCTCCGGCACCCTTGGCTGGAACCCGTGCTCAGCGCCGGGGCGATCTACGTCTTCTTCTTCAGCGTGCTGGAAGCCAGCCTGGTCCTCTACCTGCACTACACCTGGGGCATGTCCGCCGGGGCGATCGGCCTGGTGCTGGGACTGGCCGGCCTGGGCTACCCCGTCGGCAGCCTGCTCTCCAAGCGCATCATGGACCGGATCGGGACCTCCCGGGCGCTGATCCTCAGCCTCGTGGTGAACATCCTCGGCTGCGTCGCCATGCCGGTCTTCGGCTCCGTCGGCTGGACGGTCGGCCTGATCGCCGGCGGGATCATGCAGGCCTTCGGCGACGCGGTCTTCGGGCCCATCTCACTGACGCTGCGACAGAGGGTCACCCCGCCCGGCCTGCTCGGACGAGTCAACTCCGTGCAGCGATTCCTGCTGTGGGGCATGGTGCCCCTCGGCAGCCTGACCGCCTCCGCGCTGATCTCGCTCGACGGACTGGCCACCGCCCTGTGGACGGGCGGCGTCGGCACCGCCCTCTGCCTTCCCGCCCTGGCCCGACGGGGCGTGCGCCGGGGTTGGGGCACTCCGGCGGAGGCACCGCATGACGCACCGGGCAACTGACGTGACGAGCGGGATCGACCCCGAACTGCTGAGAGCCGCCCAACTGCGTCCGCGCATGACGATCGACGACCCGATCGCCCTGAGCCGCGAATTCCGGCGGGCCATCCAGATCTCGCGCATGCTCCGCGCCCGCGCCGAGGGCATCGACGCCGCCAGCACGTTCGAGGACCGGGTCGCCGAGCACGACGGTCAGGCCGTTCCCGTCCGGACATACCGGCCGGCCGACGGTCCCGCAGACGCGTCCGCCCTGGTCTACTGCCACGGCGGGGCCTTCGTCGCGGGCGACCTGGACACGGAGCACGACCGCTGCCTGCGCCTCGCGGCGGAGGGCGACTGCGCCGTGGTCTCCGTCGACTACCGCCTGCCGTCGGCGCACCCCTTCCCGGCACCCTTCGCGGACTGCCTGACCGTTCTGCGCTGGGTCCGGCACGCGGGTCCGTCGATGGGGATCGATCCACTGCGCGCCGCCCGCTGCTGTTGCAGCTGCTTCTCTTCCCGGCACTGGACGACCGGTTGTCGACCGCGTCCATGCGCGGTGATCCCGGGGCGGTCGTGGACAGTGCGCACATGTGGCGGCACTGCCTCGGGAACGACTCCGGCGGCCGCTCCCGGCCGTACGCCGTGCCCGGACGCGCGAGGACCTCGGCGGTCTGGCTCCGGCTTACCTGCTCGTCGCCGGCCTCGACCCACTGCGGGACGAGGGGATCGACTACGCGCGGCGACTGCTCCGCGACGGCGTCCCGGTCGAGCTCCACCACTTCCCCGGTGGTTTCCACACAATCGACGTGGCGGCACCGACCGCCACCTTCTCTCGGCGCGCCCTGGCCGATCAGGCCGCCGCACTGCGCAGCGCCTTGCTGCGCGTCCGATAGAGCCCCCTGAGTGCAACGAGGTTGATCGATGACCATCGCCGCTGTCCATGTCCACCGTCTGGTGGCTCCCCTCCACACGCCGTTCGTCACTGCCCTGGCGCACCTGACCCACGTCTCGACCGTCGTCGTCGAGATCGTGGACAGCGACGGGCGCTCCGGCTTCGGTGAGGCGCCGGAGGTGTGGACTGTCACCGGATCCTCACTCGCCTCCAGCGAGGCCTGCGTCAACGAGGCCTTCGCTCCGCTTCTCATCGGTCGCGATGCCGATGACGTGGTGGAGAACTGTCGCAGGGTCAGCCGCGCCGTGGTCGGCAACGAGCCGGCCAAGGCCGCGGTGGACATCGCGCTCCACGATCTCGCCGCGGTCCGCCTCGGGGTCCCGCTGGTCCGACTGCTCGGCGGCTCCCGGCTGGTGGTGCCCACCGACGTGAGCCTTGCAGTCGGCACGGTGGACAGCCTTGCCACGGCGGCGAAGAGCCGGGCCGCAGAGGGCTTCGACGTGCTGAAAGTCAAGGTCGGCACGGACGCTGCCACGGACATCAACCGCGTGACGGCGGTCCGCCAGGCGGTCGGTCCCGAGGTGAGGATCCGTCTCGACGCCAACCAGGGGTGGACGCCCCGCGAGGCGGTACGGGTCATCCGCTCGCTGGAGGACGCCGACATGGGGGTGGAGTTCGTCGAACAGCCGGTGGCCTACCGGGATGTGGAGGGCCTGGCCTGGGTGAGCGACCGCGTCGAGACCCCGATCATGGCGGACGAGTCCGTCTTCGACGTGCGCGACCTGGTGGAGGTGATCCGCCGGCGCGCGGCGGACCTGGTCAACGTCAAGCTGGCGAAGAGCGGCGGACTCAGCGCCGCCCGTACTCTCCTCGAACTGGCGCGAGCCCAGGGCATGGGAACCATCCTCGGCTGCATGCTGGAGAGCGAGATCGGCACCGGCGCCGCGGCCAGCCTGGTAGCCGCCTACGGGACCACGATGGTGAGCGACCTCGACGCAGTGTGGTGGCTCCAGCGCCCCGCCGTTGTCGGCGGCATGCGGTACCAAGGCGCTGCGGTCGTGCTGCCCGACGCGCCGGGCCTGGGCATCTCCGGCCTGGTCGCCGCAGAAGCCCGGGAAGCCACGGAGGCACGGGCATGACGATCGCCGTCCCTTCCGGAACCGACCCCGAACCGTAGTCGGTGGTGACGCGGACCGGGAACCCACACCGTGGTCCCGTTCTCCTCACGTCTGCCGGGGGCGGTGCGCGGCGGGAGGCTCCGGCGTCCACGGATGTCCCGGTTCCCCGCAGGAAACAGCCGAGGCCACCGCGTACCGGTGGCTGCAAGTGGACCAGTGACGCCGTGAAGAAGTGGTCCGTTGAGGAACTGTGCCCCGGCCTAGGGTGATCGCAGAGTACGGCACCCCCTATCGGCCCCCGCAGCAGGAGTAGATATCCGTGCCCAGAAGGCCCTTATCGATCTGCGTCGTCGGAGTCGGCCCGCGCGGCCTTTCCGTACTGGAACGGCTGTGCGCCAACGCTCGTCGCTCACCACACCGCCATCGCGTTCACATCTACCTGGTCGACCCCTGGCCGGCCGGTGCCGGAGCAGTATGGCGCACCGATCAGTCCCAGCAGCTGCTGATGAACACCGTGGCCTGCCAGATCACGGTGTGGACCGACAAGAGTGTGTCCATGGACGGGCCGGTCGAGTCCGGCCCCAGCCTGTACGAATGGGCACAGGAGGTCAGCGGCGCGAACGGACATAATGCAGCCGGCCGGGATGAGCGGGCAGTGACCGAGGCGCGGCGGCTGGGTCCTGACGACTACCCGACGCGGGCCTTCTTCGGCAGCTACCTGCGGGAGATGTTCGCCCATATATGCCTGGCGGCCCCGCCGCACGTCGCCATCACCACCCACTCCACCCGGGCGGTGGCCCTCGGCGGCGGACACGACATGGCGGTGCAGCAGAGCGTGCTGCTGGAGAACGGACGGCTGATCGAGGGCCTGGACGCCGTGATCCTCTCCCAGGGGCATGTCGGCGCCGAACTAAGCGATCAGGAACGGCTGTTGTCCGACCGGGCACGGGAGCAGGGACTGCTCTACGTCCCCCCCGCCAACCCGTCCGATGTGGACCTCTCCGGCATCGCCCCGGGCGAGCAGGTTCTGCTGCGCGGCCTGGGCCTGAACTTCTTCGACCACATGGCTCTGCTCACCAGTGGCCGCGGCGGCCGGTTCGTCCGGCACGGCTCGGAGCTGGTGTACGAGAAGTCGGGGCTGGAGCCCCGGTTGTGCGCCACCTCCCGGCGGGGCATCCCGTATCACGCGCGCGGCGAGAACGAAAAGGGCGCGCACGGGCGGTACGTCCCGCGGCTGCTGACCGCGCAGCGCATCGCGCAGCTGCACCATCGCGCCCAGGACGGTGACCGCGTCTACTTCGGGACCGACCTGTGGCCGCTGATCGCCCGTGAGACGGAGTGCGTCTACTACGGCACCCTGCTGGACAGCTGTGGGCGCAGCTTCGACCGGGAGGCGTTCACCGAGCTGTACCTGGCTGCCGAACCCGAAGCGCACCGGGTGGAGATCCTGGACGCCTTCGGTATCGCGATCGAAGACCGCTGGGACTGGAACCGGCTCGCCGATCCCTGCGCCGGACGGCAGTTCGCCGACCGGGACGCCTTCCACACCTGGCTGATCGAATACCTGCGGCAGGATGTCCACCGGGCCCGCGGCGGGAACGTGAGCAACCCTGTGAAGGCCGCCGTGGACATTCTGCGCGACCTGCGCAACGAGATCCGCCTCGCCGTCGACCACGGCGGCCTGGACGGCAACTCCCACCGCAACGACCTGGAAGGCTGGTACACGCCCCTCAACGCCTTCCTGTCGATCGGACCGCCCGCCTTCCGCGTCGAGCAGATGATCGCGCTGGTCAAGGCCGGGATCCTGCAGGTGACCGGCCCGGGCGCCAAGATCCACGCGGACCCGAACCAGCCGGACTTCGTGTGCACCTCCCACGACATACCGGCGCCGCCGGTCAGGGCACGTGTCCTCATCGAGGCCCGGCTGTCCGAGCCCGACCTGCGCCGGACCACCGACCCGCTGATGCGGCAGCTGCTGGACGACGGGCACGTCACACCCTTCCGGATCGAGGGCGGCTGCGGAACCACCTACGAGACCGGCGGACTTGCCGTGACCGCCCGCCCCGGTCACGTCATCGACGCCCGCGGCCGCGTCCATCCGCGCCGCTTCGCCCACGGCGTACCCACCGAGTCCGTTCACTGGGTGACGGCCGCCGCCGCACGCCCCGGCGTCGACTCCGTCAGTCTCGGTGACGCGGACGCCATCGCCCGCGCCGTCCTCGCGCTCCCGCCCGCCCCGGCCGCCGACAGGACCGGAACCGGTGCGCGGGCAGTAGCCGGTGCACCGGCCGAAACCGATGGTATGGCCGGCAGCAGCGCAGGGGCCGACGGAAGGGAAGTGGGGTCATGAGCGCGCCGTCCGGCATCCCCTCCGACTCGGGGCTTCTTTCCCCCGTCCGGGCCGGCACCCCTGTCGAGGCAGCCGTCGGCGACCAGGCCTGGCTTCAGGGCATGCTCGACGCGGAGGCGGCACTCGTGCGGGCCCAGGTCACCCTCGGCACAGTGCCGGCCTGGGCCGCTGACGCCATCACCAGCGCGGCCCGTGCGGAACACTTCGACCTCCGCGCCCTGGCCCTCGCTTCCCGCGAGACAGCCAACCCCGTCGTCGGCCTCGTCCGCGCGCTGACACGGAAGGTCGCGGCAGAGCACCCCGCGGCGGCCGAGTACGTACACCGCGGCTCCACCAGCCAGGACATCCTCGACACCGCCGCGATGCTCATCACCGCCCAGGCCCTGCGTCTCATCCGGGCCGACCTGGCTCAGGCGGCCGACGCCCTGGCGGCGCTGGCCCGCGAACACCGCGACACCCCCATGGCCGCACGCACCCTGGCCCTGCAGGCCGTACCCACCACCTTCGGACTCAAGGCGGCAGGCTGGCGTCAGCTTCTCCTGGATGCCGACACACGCCTGGCCCGGATAGTGGAGCACGGGCTGTACTTCTCCCTCGGCGGGGCTGCGGGCACCCTCGCCGGCTACCTTGAGTACGCGCGGATCGACGGCGCCGCCGACGCCGTCGCATCCGGCCAGTACCTCGAACAGCTGCTGGACGCCTTCGCCGCGCAGACCGGGCTGGCCCGGCCGCCGCTGCCCTGGCACGCACTGCGCACACCCCTCGCCGACGTCGCGGCAGCCCTCGCCTTCACGGCGGGAGCAGTGGGCAAACTGGCCCTGGACATCCAGACACTCAGCCGCACCGAGATCGCGGAAGTCGCCGAACCCTCCAGGGAGGGCAGGGGCGCCTCCTCGGCCATGCCGCACAAGAGGAACCCGGTCCTGGCGACCATGATCCGCAGCGCCGCACTGCAAGTACCGGTCATCGCCACCGGCCTGACACAGTGCCTGGTCTCGGAGGACGAACGCTCGGGCGGAGCCTGGCATGCGGAGTGGCAACTGCTGCGGGAAGCGCTGCGGCTGACCGGCGGTGCCACTCACACCGCCGTCGAGCTGGCCGAAGGCTTAACCGTCCACCAGCAGCGGATGCTCCACAACCTCGACCTGACCGGCAGCCAGATCGTCTCCGAACGCGTCACCGCCCTCCTCGCACCCCGCCTGGGCAAGGTTCCGGCCAAAGAATTGCTGACCGTGGCATCCGCCGAGGCCGCCCGGCTGGGCGTCCCACTGGCGCAGGTGCTGGCGGGGATGCCACAGGCCGCCGACATCTTCACCCCGGAGGGACTGAAAGCAGCCTGCGATCCCGCGCACTACACCGGCGCGGCCGCAACGCTTGTGGACCAGGCGCTGAAATAGGCCCTGGCCCACCCCACTCCAGCCTGCTTCGCCGCCCGAACCCGAGGGGTCAGGCGGCGAAGCACCGACCCAGGACACGCACCAGGGCGCCAAGCGCACCTGCGTAGCCGTGCTGTGGCGGTGTGGCGTACCCGACGACCAGACCCGGCGGGTGGGGGCCGGGCGTTCCCCAGTAGCCGCCCAGTGCGGCCACGGCAAGCGACTCCCGGCGGGCGGCCTGAATCACCTCCCGCTCCCCCGGGCCGTCCGGCGACCAGCGGACCAGCGCATGCAGTCCCGCCTCCTCACCTATCAGCCATGCCCCTGGTACCCCCCGTGCCACCGCCGAACTGAGCTGCTCACGACGAATCCGGTAGCGCTCACGGCACCGGCGCACATGCCGGTCGTAGCCGCCCGACCGCAGCAGATCCGCCAGCACCATCTGCGTCAGCGCCGCCGAATGCTGGTCCGCGATCCGCTTCGCCGCCGCGATCCGCTCCACCCAATCCCCCGGCACCGCGAGCCACGCCAGCCGCAGTCCCGGGGCAAGGGTCTTGCTGGTCGTCCCCGCGTAGATCACCCGGTGCGGAGCCAACGCCTGCAACGCCCCCACACGCTGCCTGCCGAACTGGAATTCACCGTCGTAGTCGTCCTCCACAATGACGGCGTCAGCCTCCTCCGCCCAGGCGACAAGCGCCTTGCGTCGTGCCGGAGTCAGCGTCGCGCCCATCGGGTACTGGTGGATCGGGGTGACGACCGCGGCCTGGCCGCGCAGCCCCTCAGGACGCAGCCCCCGCTCGTCCACCCCGACGGGGTGGACATTCAGCCCGGCCGTCTCGATAACGTTTCGGAACAGGGGATAGCAAGGATCCTCGACCGACACCGTGCCCATCCCCTGTTCGGCAAGGACGGTCGCGATCAGGCCAAGAGCTTGGGTGAAGCCGTGGCAGACGATGATCCTTTCGGGCCTGGTGACCACCCCGCGCGTGCGGCCCAGGTAATCGGCCAGGGCCTGACGCAGCTCCGGCCGACCTCGCGGATCCCCGTAGTCCAGCGCCTCGGCGGGCACCAGCCGCAGGACCCGCTGGGTAGACCTGACCCACGCGGCGCGCGGGAACATCGTCACGTCCGGCAGGCCGGGCCTGAGATTCCACTGCCATGGGCTGCACGTACCCGGCGGAGGGCGGCGGGCGCGGGCCTCACCGTGGTGAGCGGCCACAACCCTGGTCCCGGAGCCCTGCACGCTCTCCAAGTACCCTTCGGCGATCAGACGATGATAGGCACTGGTCACCGTGCCTCGGGCCAACCCGAGGTCGGCGGCGACACCGCGCGTGGAGGGCAGCCGTGCGCCCGGCAGGAGCCTCCCGCTCTCGATGGCCCGCCGCAGCCCCGCCACCAACTGCTGGCTACGGCCCCGACGTTCCTTCAGGTCCAGTTCCAACTGCAGGTCCAGGGAGCGCATGATGCTGGAGGACATGGTGGGTTCTCCTTCTCGGTCACACGGCGGGATCTCCGGCCGGGCGCGCCGAAGCGAGAGGCGGGGGCCAAGGGGCGGGGATCTCGACGGCCCCTTCGACGGTGCCGACTGGACAGTCGGCCCGCCCTACGACGGTCATGCGCCCTTCATCACGACGTCGGCTCCCAGGCGATCTCCGACGGCGCCGCCGGGTCGATCTCGTGGACGGTGACAGATTCGGCGTGGGGGGCCACGCGGTCGGCGAGTTCCCGGCGTGCCCGCAGCAGCGTCTCGGCGGAGACGGCCGGGGCGATGCCCTCCAGTAGCAGCACGGCGTCGCGCGTGCGAGCGGTGACCTTGGTGACGTCGGAGTCCCGGTGGTTCCAGTGCCTGGTCATCACCTGCCGCCCGTCGGCGTAGACGACCTCGCCCTCCAGTGGCGTCTCGGTCTTGTCCGGCTCGCCCAGCGGCACGTATACGTCGTCGGGCTGCGCGAAGCGCAGTTCGAAGCCGGTGTGGAACGCGGACAGGTCGAATCCGCCGGTGGGGAGCATGTAGGTCAGCGACACCAGGTTGCAGGTGTCCACGAGCGGGGAGACGCGGGGCAGCCGGCCCGACTTGCGCAGGCGTCGCCCCAGGGCATCGATGCTCGGGCGGGCTCGGCGGGGATTGGTGCCGAAGCTGCGCAGCAGTTCGTGCCAGACGGAGATGGCGGACTCGTTCTCGTCCGGGATGTGCCGCAGGCCCTGCCTGACGTCGGCTTCCAGCCCGGCCAGCGCCTCTTCGGTCTCGGGCCAGGCCTCGCCGTTCTTGATGCCTTGGACCAGCAGGAAGACGGTGCGGCACTGCGGATAGCGGGCGGCGATCCGTGGTGACATGCCGACGGTGAGCCGACGCGTGGCGGGAGCGGTCGAACCTGCGGTCTCGGGGTGGGACATGGGGAATTCCTCGGGGTTGGTCACGGACTTCTTCAGCGGCTGCAACTCGTCGTGCGCCCAGCAGGCCACGTGGTGGATGCCGGGTCGTGCACGACGGCACCGGGCGCCGTCGGTGTCGCGGAGGGCGCGTGCGAAGGGTGGTCGGGGCCTCGCGGCGGTGCGGGCGAACGCACCGCCGCGCGCACAGTGGGGATGCGGCGGTCGGAGAAGGCCGGGAAGTCGGCGCGGGCCCGAGCGACGTCGGCCGGATCGAGGACGGCGGACAGCACGGCGTCGCTGGTGTCCGCCTCGGCGACAATCCGGCCCCATGGGTCGACGATCAGGCTGGCACCGCCCAGCTTGACGTCGGCCTGCCGTCCGGCCGCGTTGCAGGCAAGTACCCATGCTTGGTTCTCCAGCGCCCGAGCCTGCACCAGCAACCGCCAGTGCGCGATCCGCGCGGCCGGCCAGGCGGCGGCGACCAGCAGTATCTCGGCGCCGTCGTCGGCCAGCACGCGGAACAGCTCCGGGAACCGCAGGTCGTAACAGGCCGCAAGACCGACCCGGCCGATCCCCGTGTCCAGGGCTTGCACGGTCTCCCCCGGCTTCAGGAAGGCCGACTCCTTCGACTGGTGGCCGAAGAGGTGGACCTTGCGATAGGCGTGCAGCAGGACGCCGTCGGGACCGAACAGCAAACTAGTGTTGAAGAGCCCGCCTCCCGGCCCGCGTTCGACGATGCTTCCGGCATGCAGATGGACGTCGGCATCGATCGCCGCATCCCTCAGGGCGAGTACCGTCGGCCCGTCGAGCGGCTCGGCCGTGCGGTCGTAGTCGTCGAAGGCGAAGTAGCCGGTCGCCCACAGCTCTGGAAGGATCACGACATCGGCGCCGCGCTGCGCGACAACCGCGGCGCACAGGGCGCCGACCCGCTGCTCGAAGGGCTGGCTGTGATCTACATCGGCCTGGATCAGGACAGCGCGCATGCTTCTCCTCCGGCCCGGGGACAGTGGAAGAAAGGCCGCCTCACCACTGATCTGACTCCTCGTTCGTGAGTAGGTCGTTCCAGGCCAGCCCGGTCAGGGGCTGCTGGACTGACTGATGTGGATGGGTTTCGCGGCGGTCGCGTGGGCACCGGATGGACTCCTGCGTCCTCCCGGCCTACAAAGGCCTCAAGAAAGAGCGGTTGCCTCCGGCGCCTTCGAGTCGCCGCGAAACCCATCCCGGCCGCCCGCAAGCCGTCGAGGACGCAATGAGGCACCAACTCGCGGCAGTCCTGATGCAGTTGGATGCCTCCTGCCGGGCGACTGATGAGCCGGCCGAGGCGGTGGAGGAGTCTTTTCGCGAGCACCCGGACGCTGACATCCTGCTCGGCTTCCCCGGCCTCGGCGTCCTGCTCGGCGCCCGGGTGCTCGCCGAGATCGGTGATGCCGCCGACACCGAGCCCAGTGGCTTCCCGGTACCCGATCTTCTCATTGGGTTTCGTCGACACCTGTGGTTCCTTCAACTTAGACCGGCCGGCAAATGGGGGGCGGCGTCGCGGGGCTGGGCACGCACATCTGCCGCGTTGTCGTCCATCACCATGGCTCCTTCCCCAAGCTCTCGGCTGCGCTCGAGCAGGG
>NZ_JBEOVN010000100.1:0-26246 GCF_040295565.1 Streptomyces sp. NPDC002785
TCCTGACGATCCTGACCGCCAAGGCTGAAAGCGCCGGACGGGAAGTGATGGCCGTGGACCCCCGCAACACCTCCCGGCGGTGCCCCGCATGCGGCCACACCGCCAAGGAGAACCGGCCCACCCAGGAGAAGTTCCACTGCACCGTGTGCGGCCACACCGCGCACGCCGACACAGTCGGAGCAATCAACGTTCTACGGGCCGGGCTGGTCCGTCGCGAAGCCCAACCGGCATAGCGAGAAACCACCCCCTTCAGGGGGTGGAGGAGTCACGGAGATGGTGTCGATCCGCCCGGACGACCGGCGGGCGGCCAGCGCCGCGACGCTGGAGGAGTCGATGCCTCCGGAGAGCACCACCAAGGGCGTGTCCGGGCTCACCCGGGCCCGCACCGCGCTCTCCAGAACCTGGCGGACTTTCTCGACCGCCTCGTCCTCCCGCATGACCCGGCGGGCGAGCTGTGGTGCCCAGGTACGGTGGGCGGCGCAGTTTCCGGTGTCCGCGTTGATGTCCAGCACCGTGCCGGCCTGCACCTGGTGGGTGCCGGGCAGCCGACGGACCGGCCGGGTGCCGGCGACGACCGACTGCCCGGCGGGGGCGGTCCGCAGCGCCTTCGCCTCCGTCGCCGCCAGCACCCGGCCGGGAGCGACGGACACGTAGAGCGGCACCGATCCCGCGTGGTCGGTGGCGAGGACGATCCGTCCCCCGTCAGCGACCAGCGCCGCGAACCGCCCGTTGATCAGCCGGAAGGCATGCACGTCATAGCGGTCGAAAAGGGCGAGGACGAGGGCGGCGCCACTGCTCGGCAGGTTGTGGCCGGGCAGCAGCTGGAACAGTTCGTCCTGGTTGTACAGTTCCCCGGCGAGTACCAGTGTCCTGCCCTGCGCACGGGCATGGGCGTCGGCCGGCGTTCCGGAGTGCAGGAGTACCGCGCGCAGGTGCTGGTCGGCAGTCCGCTCCCTCAGCTCGGCCTGGGAGCCGAGGGATGCGAAGACCGGCGCAACCGGCCGACCCCCGTCCTGGCGGATCTCGGCGAAGAAGCCGGTGGCGGCGGGAAGGTTCTGCGCCATGATCAGATGCTCAGGGCGCCGAAACCGCCGGCCTGGAAGTCATAGTTCACCGGCACTTCGATCAGGAACGGCCGCTGGAGCCCCGTGCCCTTGCGCAGCGCGGCCAGCAGTTCCTCACGGGTTGTGGCCCGGATCGCCTCGACACCGTTGGCGCGGGCGAGCGCGGTGAAGTCGACACCGGTGAATTTCACCGCCGGATCGTGTGAGCGGTTGTGGCCGAGGTTCTGGTACAGCTCGATCAGCCCGTTGGTGTCGTTGTTGACGACGACGGTCACGATGGGCAGGTTGAGCCTGGCCATGGTCTCCAGGTCGGCACTGTTGGAGTGGAAGCCGCCGTCGCCCGCGATGAGGAAGGTCGGCTGTCCGGGCCGGGCGAGCTGGGCGCCGATCGCCGCCGGAATGCCGTACCCGAAGCTGGAGCAGCCGGCCGAGGTGAGAAAGCCGAACGGCTGGTCGGCGCGGGCGAAGAGCACCCCGTAGTGGCGGAAGAACCCGATGTCGGAGACGATGGTGCCCTCGCCCGCTTCTGCCGTCTCCGCCATGACGGTGTTCATGGAGTCGATTACTTGGTGGACCCGCATGCCGTCGTCGTACTGGCGTGGGTCGGCCAGGAATTCGGCGATCCGGTTCCGCAATGGCGTGATGTCGTGCGGAGACTTCGCGGCGACGTCGGCCGTATGGCTGTCGAGGTACTCCACGAGTGCCAGCACGTCGGTGACGACATCGACGTCCGGCCGGTAGACCCGCGGAACCGGGTTGGCCGTGGGCGACAACCGGATCGTCGTCTTCTCTCCGCCACGTTGCCACATCGAGGGCCGCAGGTCCTCGGCGTAGTCATAGCCGAGGGTGACTATGACATCCGTCGGCCCGAACAGACTCTCCAGCGCCGGGAAGGACAGGATGCCGTCCATGTAGCCGGTGACCGCACCGTAGTTCAGTTCGTGGCCGTGCGGCAGCACCCCCTTGGCGATGTACGTGGTGATGACCGGGATGTTCAGCCGCTCGGCCAGCGCGCGGATCGCGGGCACGGCGCCGGACCGGATCGCGGCGGCGCCGACGACCAGCACGGGGTGCTTCGCTGCCCGAAGCAGCTCCGTGGCCTTGCGCGCGGCATCCTGCCAGCCGTCCTCGACCGTGCCGAGTGGCTTGGCCGGGACTCTGGCCTCGGGGTGCGGCAGTGAGATGTCGATCTCACTGCTGAGAAGATCCACCGGCAAGGAGATGAAACTGGGGCCGACCGGCTCGGTCATGGCGGCGGCCACCGCGGAATCCACCAGGTCGGTCACGTCATCGGGGCGCTTGAGCTCCACCGCGTACTTGGTCATCGGTCCCATGACCGCCACCGAGTCCAGGCACTGGTGGGTGTCGTTGGGAAAGATATCGTGCGACTCGGACTGCGCAGCCAACGCGATGACCGGGGAACGGTCGAGGACGGAGGTGGCGACCCCGGTGGACAGATTGGTCATGCCAGGGCCCAGCGTGGCCCAGCACGCCTGTGGCCGACCGCTGATACGGGCCAGCACATCGGCGGCAACGCCGGCGGTGAACTCGTGCCGGGTCAGCACGAAGTCGATACCGTCGACCTCGTCGAAGAGGATCGACGCGGCCTCACGGCCGACCACGCCGAACACGGTCCTCACCCCGTAGTCGTGAAGACGCCTCAGCAGGGCGTGGGCAGTGGTCGGATTGGTGCTCGGACCGGTTGAGACGCGGGACATGGAAGCTCCTCTGCGTTCAGATGGTGTCGCGACTGCGCCAGGTGCATGCGGCGCGTGCAGATGGCACGGCGACGAATGGCAACCACGAAAGCACTGCTGACTGTGCCGACGTGCTTTGCAAAGACATGGACGATCTTCTTGTGCCGTCCCTCCGCGTGGCCGGCTCATGAGGTGAGGAGCGGTCAGCGAATCGTCGAACGGTCCGCGTCGGCGCCCACTGTGGATGCCGCACTCCACCGGGCCATGACGCTGTTGAGAGAACCGCCTCGGGTATTCCGGCCCTGCCCTTGCCGCGCAGTGGACTACTCCCGCCCCTCCCTGCACACGGTGCGTCCTGGACGGGCAAGTCGTATGCGTTCGGAGAAGTCGGAGGAGACGTGGACGTCCGCTGCCTCGGCCCGGTCTTGCGGACCGCTTGACGAACGGCGTGATGTGCGGTCAGCGGAAACACAGCCCCTGGATGCCAGACTCCGTCCGGTCGGCAGCCGTTCACCGCCCCACCGGCCGCCACCAGCACTCTCTCTTGCGTCCACGCCGTAACACCGGCCTGTCCCGAGGAGCCTGCCCATGTCTGTATCCCCGACCGTGCCGGTCACCGCGTCGCCAAGGACGGCCCAATGGGTCCAGGCCGACCGTGACCGGCTGATCCACCCGAACCTGCCCGCAGGCCAGAAGGACCGCATCGTCATGGTCGAGGGAAGCGGATGCCACGTCCGCGACAGTTCCGGGCGGAGCTACCTCGATGCCGCGGCAGTACTTGGGATGATGCAAGTGGGTCATGGGCGCAGCGAGCTCGCGGAAGTCGCCGCCGCGCAGATGAACACGCTTGAGTGCTTCCATACCTGGGAGCTCATGAGCAATGACAAAGCGATCGAACTGGCGGTGCGGCTGACCGAACTGGCGCCCCCCGGCCTTGAGCGCGTCTTCTTCACGAGCGGCGGGGCGGAGGGCAACGAGATCGCCCTGCGAATGGCACGATTCTTCCACTACCGCATGGGTCACCCCGAACGGACATGGATACTTTCCCGGAAGACGGCCTACCACGGTATCGGCTACGGGAGCGGCAGTGTTTCAGGGCTCCCCGTCTACCACGAGGGATTCGGCCCCACCCTTCCCGACGTTCACCACCTCACGCCTCCCGACCCGTACCAGATCCAGATGTACGGCGACGAGGGCGCCACGGAATTCTGCCTGCGGGAGCTGCGTGAGACCATCGAACGGATAGGGCCGGGCCGAATCGCGGCGATGATCGGCGAACCGGTCATGAGCGTCGGCGGCGCGGTCCTACCGCCGTCGGACTACTGGCCGCGCGTCGCGGAACTGCTGCGGGAGCACGGAATCCTGCTGATCTTCGACGAGGTCGTGACGGGATACGGCCGCACCGGACACTGGTTCGCGGCAGAGCACTTCGGTGTGACACCGGACATCCTGGTCACCGCGAAGGGCATCACCTCCGGCTATGTCCCGCATGGCGCGGTGCTGGTCAGCGACCGGGTGACCGAGACGGTGAGCGGCTCCAACGGCTTCCCCATCGGGTTCACCTACACCGGCCATCCCACCGCCTGCGCTGTCGCCCTGGCCAACCTGGCCATCATCGAACGCGAGGGCCTGCTGGAGAACGCGAACAAGACCGGCGCATACCTCGGACATCGGCTGGAGGCGCTGCGCGATCTTCCCGTCGTCGGCGACGTCCGTCGGCTCGGCCTGATGCTCGGTATCGAGCTGGTGGCGGACAAGGAGGCCCGGACACCGCTGCCGACCGGGACAGCCCCGGTCGCGACGGCATTACGTGAGGATGCGGGGATCATCCTGCGCGGCAACCCCCGTTCCCTGCTGATCAATCCGCCCCTGGTGCTGGACCGCGAGGGCGCGGACGAACTGGCCGACGGTCTGTACGCGGTGCTCCGGCGCGTGAGCTCGGAGGGCCGCATCCGGTCCTGAGCCTCGACGCCTCGAGAGAGCAGCAGTCGACCGCCCTGCCAGAACCGAGGAAAGGACCGCCTCATGTCCCTTTTGGACCTCACACCCGACGAACTCCTGACAACCACGCGCTCCGTGCGCAAGCGACTCGACCTCACCCGTCCGGTGCCGCTCGAACTGGTCAAGGAATGCCTCCGTATCGCGCTTCAAGCACCGTCAGGGAGCAATCGGCAGACCTGGCACTGGATGGTCGTCACCGACCGGGACCAGCGAGCTGAGATCGGCCGGTACTACAAGCAGGCGGTGGAGACGTATTTGACGTCCGATGGATCGTGCGCCTCGCTGTACAAGGAAGAACCGGTGCGTCACTCGGAGCAGAAGCGCGTCGGCGACAGCGTCGCCTACCTGGGCGAACACATGGGTGACGTCCCTGTCCTCGTCATCCCCTGCCTGGACGCGAATGAGGCCCCGGAGTACAACGAGGCCGGCATGTGGGGATCGGTCATCCAGGCCGCGTGGAGCTACATGCTCGCCGCCCGGGCCCGTCGCCTGGGGACCGCGTGGACAACGCTGCATTTGATGTACGAGAAGGAGATCGCCGAACTGCTGGGCCTGCCGGATGGTGTCGTCCAGGCGGCTCTGATCCCGACCGCCTTCTCCGTAGGCACGGAATTCAGGCCCGCTGCCCGGCAGCCGCTCGAATCGGTTCTGCACCTCGACTCCTGGTGAGCGACAGCCACCGTAACCACCGCCCACTCGTGCGAACAGGACACAGATGACCAGCGCACCGCTACCCACCCGCAGCCTCGGCACACTGGAGGTGGCCGCCCAAGGCCTGGGCTGCCTCAGTACGACCTCCTTCTACGGACGGGCCGACCCCGCGGAGGCTGCCGCCACTTTGCACGAGGCGATCGACCGCGGTGTCGCTCTGCTGGACACCGCCGACGTTCAGGGCCTGGGCGAAGGTGAGCGGCTGATCGGCAGGGCCATCGCAGGACAACGGGACCGCGTGTTGGTCTCCACGAAGGTCGGCCTGGAGCGCGACTCCGTCGGGGAGTTCCTGGGCGTGCGAGGCGACCGGACCTACATCCGGCAACGCTGCCATGCCTCGCTGCGACGTCTCGGCGTGGATCACCTCGACTTCTATGTCAAGCACTGGGCGGCCCCCGGTGAGGACATCGAAGAAGCGATCGGTTCGATGGCGGAGCTCGTGGCCGAGGGCAAGGTGCGCTACGTCTGCCTGTCCGAGGTCTCTGCCGCCACCATCCGTCGGGCACACTCAGTACATCCGGTCACCGCCGTACAGAGCGAATGGTCGCTGTGGAGCCGGGGTATCGAGACTGACGTCCTGCCGACCTGTCGGGAGCTCGGCATCGGTGTGGTCGCATCCTGCCCCTTGGGGCGCGGGTTCCTGGCCGGCCAGATCCTCTCGACGGCGGACCTCGGCCCCCCGGAAGACTTCCGGCGCACCCTCCCCCGGTTCGCCGACCCCAACCTTCACCACAATCTGGCGGCGCTGAACGCACTACGGCGCCTGGCCGTGAGGCGCGGGATCACAGTGGCGCAACTCGCCCTGGCGTGGCTCCATCAGCAGGGCGACGACGTCGTGCCGATACCGGGCACCGCCCGCCGGGACCACCTGGCGGAGAACCTCGCAGCCGCGTCGGTCGAACTGTCCGAAGACGAGCTCGCGGCTGTGGAGGCGGCAGTGCCCGCGGTCGCCGTCCATGGCGAACGGTATTCCCCCTTCTTGATGCAGCTGGTCGGCAACTGAGTCACCCCGCACGTGTTACCCACAGGAAAGGCTGGAGAGCGTGAAATTCCTGGAAAACGACCTCGCTGCCTGCGAAAGTCTGTTGCCGGGCCTTGCCTGCCGCCTGGCCGATGTGCCATTCGGTGAACTGGAGTCCCCGGAAAGTCCTGCCATCGCCCTGTTCAAGGACCACGGTGGCACCAACCTCCTGGTGCCCAGTGCCTACAACGGAATCGGCGCCTCCCCACTCGAAGCCGTCAGGGTCGTCCGCGCGCTGGGGGCGCTCGCCCCGTCACTGGCGGTGGCGACCGCGATGCACCACTTCTCGGTCGGCATGCTGTACTCCCTCGGCCCTTTGTACGGCGGCACCACCAAAATCCAGAAATCCGTTCTTGACGTCATAGCGAAGAATCGATCACTCATCGCCTCCGGTTTCGCGGAGGGACGCTCCGGTCACGGTATTCTGAGCCCGACGGTCGAGGCACGGGAGACATCCGGCGGCTACCTCATCACCGGCTCGAAGAAACCGTGCAGTCTTTCGCGATCAATGGATCTCCTCACCGCCAGCGTAGGAGTGCGTGGCGACAACGGCACCACCGAGATGGCCTTGCTGGTACTCCCTGCCGACACTCCAGGAATCTCCGTCCATGACTTCTGGTCGACATTCCCACTGGTTGCCGCAGAAAGTGACGAGATCCGTCTCGATGATGTTTTCGTCACGCACGAGGACTTTCTCCAGCCACCTCCGAGCGCAGCAGAGAAACTGGACGAACTCAATGAAGCCGGCGTCATCTGGTTCCAGATGATCATCGCTGCCTCTTACACCGGTGTCGCCAGCGCACTGGTCGACCTGGTGCTGCAGAAGCAGCGCGGGTCGGCGGCCGAACGCGCGCACCTGTGCCTCCTCATCGAAACGGCGGCTTTTCTCGTCGAGGGAATCGCCCGCAGGATCATGGACGGCGACCTCGGCAATGACTGCGCCGCAGCCTCCTTGTTCACTCGCTTTTCCGTGCAGGACCTGATCACCAGGGCCGTCGGCACGGCGGTCGAGATGCTGGGCGGTATGGCTTACATTTCCTCCCCGAAGATCGCCTACTTGGCTTCTGCCGCGCAGGCCATCGTTTTCCATCCTCCATCGCGGATGAGTATGGGGGAGGCAATCGCCAACTACTACACGGGAAAGCCGCTTTTCTTCTCGTAGAAATCATCCCAGGTGGAGTGGACAATGGTTGGAATAATAGATTTCGAGATTTCGTTCCCGTCATCTCGGATAAGCGTCCAACAGATAGCAGCGGAGTGCGGCCTGCCCGAGGAGGAGGTGCGCACGATCACCACGTGCGACAGTTTCCCGGTGCTCGGCGACGGAGAGCGGGAATGGGAGCTCGCCCTGCGGGCCGCTCAGGAAGTGATGAAACGGACCCAGGTACCGCCGTCGGCCGTCCGGACGGTGATATACGCCGGTACGGGCGAATGGGACATTCCCTGCTGGTCGCCGTCGGCCAAAGTCGCTCACGAACTCGGGATCAGGCAGGCCTACTGCTTTGAGCTGACGAACCACTGCAATGCCGTGACGGCCGCGGTGCAGATCGGATGCGACAGGGTCGCTGCGCGGGACGGTGAGTACACGCTCGTACTGATCGGGGACCGGGTCAGCACGCTGCTGGACTACAGCGACCCCCATGCCAAGGAGATGTTCAACCAAGGAGACGCGGGAGCGGCATTCCTGCTGTCGGCGTCCGGCTCCACGGTCGAGGTCCTGCAGTCGAAAATGTGCACCGACCCGAGTTGGTGCGACTACTACACAGGTGTCCGCGAGGGCGAAAGGGTGGTCATCAGGCGCAATGGCGACCGGGACGGTCTGGCCGACGCCTACGCGGAGAACTTCGTCGGGCTCACCACAGACGTCCTTGCCTCGCTCGGAAAGGACATCACCGACGTCGCCTACCTGCTGGTCACCCACGGCAGCCGACCGATACACGAACGGCTGCTGCTGGAATTGGGTCTGCCGGAGACCAGAAGCGTGTTCAACTACCACCGGCTCGGGCACATGGGTGGCGCGGACACCTTCATCGCGATGCAGGACCTGATCACCGCGAAGAAGCTCAGGCGCGGTGATCTCGTCCTGCACGCCACAAGCGCAGTGGGCTTCAGTTGGGGTGTCATGGCCATGGAGTACGCCGGCTGACGACACGCTGTCCTGCAGCGCCACCGGGACATCGCTCTGCCGTGCCCGCCTGCCGAACTGCCGGAACTGGCCCGATCTTTCCCGGGGCCGTGTGCAGGCGGGCACGGTCCGTGCAGCGGCGCGGTGCCGCACGGGCCGCGAGGGCGGGACCAACACGGGGTCAGCGACCTCGAACCGCGTCCAGTTCGGCCACCGACGCGTACGTGTTGCCCCGAGCAGCCCCGGATTGGCCGTCGGGGCAGGAAGCCGGCGCTCTTCTCCTTCTGGTGCGCGCCGAGTTCAGGACCGGACGGCCCAAGTGATCACCTCACAACAGCCCCCGGCCGTGTGGCCCGCTCCAGCTCCATCAGCACCGAGTAGTACGACCGCCCCGTGGCCCGGTCCATACCGATCTCGCACATCCGGTTGGCCGAGAGATACGCGTCGTACTCCCGCGCATTCACCTCGGCGGCCTCCTTCGCCGTCGCGGAGGCCGTCAACTCCTTGTGCAGCATGCCGCGGTCGCCCGCGAAGGCGCAGCACCCGGCGTCGTCAGGGATCACGACCTCCTCCGCGCAGGCCTCAGCGACCGTGCGCAGCTGCTCCACGTCGTCCAGATGCTGCATGGAACACGTCGGATGCAGGACCGCCGAACCTGTCTTCCTGAGCACCGTCAGCTCGGGAAGCAGCTCCTCGGCCGCCCAGACCAGGGAGTCGACAATCGTCAGCTCCCGGTGCAACTCCCGGTTGTCGTCGGTGAGATGAGGCACCACCTCATGGGCGATGCCCAGCGTGCACGACGATGCGTCGACGACCAGCGGCAGCCTTCCGCCCGCCGTCCAGCCCCAGGCCGCTTCCACGATGCGGTTGGCCATCACGGCATTGCCCGCGTCGTACCCCTTGGAGTGCCAGATCGTCGCGCAGCAGGTACCCGCGACGTCGTCCGGGATCCATACCGGCTTTCCGGCGCGGGCGGAGACGGCGACGACGGCCTGTGGCAGCGACGGGCCGCGATGGCCTTCGGGACCGCCGAAGATACGGTTCACACACGCCGGGTAGTAGACGGCGCTCGCCCCGACACGGGAGGTACGGGGCAGTTTCCGGGCGGCGGCGCCGGGGATCTCGGGCAGCCACTCGGGCACCAGATCGGGGCGCACAGCCTTGCGGGCGAGCCCGGTGAGCGTCTCCAGCGGCCCGTCGCCGATCCGGTCGGCCGCGGCGACCGCGAGCCGTGCCGCCGCCTCCACCGCCTTGAAGTTCTTCGCGGTGAGCGCCGCGATCCGCTCCTCGCGCGGCGAGTGCCGCTGGTGGCGGAAGTCCTTCATCATGGCGCCGGTGTCGATGCCGACCGGGCAGGCGAGCTTGCATGTCGAGTCGCCCGCGCAGGTGTCGACGGCGTCGTAGCCGTACGCGTCGAGCAGCTGCGCCTCCACCGGTGAACCGCCCGGCTGCCGCATCATCTCCCGGCGCAGCACGATCCGTTGGCGCGGCGATGTGGTCAGGTCATGGCTGGGGCAGGTGGGTTCGCAGAAGCCGCACTCGATGCAGGGGTCGGCGATCAGCTCGACCTTGGGGATGGTCTTCAGCCCGCGCAGATGGGCCTTCGGGTCGCGGTCGAGGACGATCCGGGGCGCCAGGACCCCGTCGGGGTCGATGACCTGCTTCGTGCGCCACATCAGCTCGGTCGCCTTCGGGCCCCACTCCAGCTCCAGGAAGGGGGCGATATTACGGCCGGTGGCGTGCTCCGCCTTCAACGAGCCGTCGAAGCGCTCCACCGTCAGCCGGCAGAAGTCGTCCATGAACGCTGCGTAGCGGTCGACATCGGACGGCTTCGCCGCGTCGAAGGCGAGAAGGAAGTGCAGATTGCCGTGCGCCGCATGGCCGGCGACGGCGGCGTCGAAGCCGTGCTCCGCCTGAAGTCCGAGCAGGGCCTCGCAGGCATCGGCCAGCCGGGAGGGCGGCACCGCGAAGTCCTCCGTGATCAGCGTCGTACCCGAAGGCCGGGAGCCGCCGACCGCGGTGACGAACGCCTTGCGGGCCTTCCAGTAGCCGGAGATGACCTCGGCTTCGCGCGTGAACTCATTGGTCACCGAGGCAACGGGGGCGACCAGGCCGAGCCCCTCGACGACGGTCGCCGCAGCTCGCTCGTACGCCTCCTGGCCCGCCTCGTCCGCAGCCCGGAATTCCACCAGCAGCGCCGTGGTCTCCTTGGGCAGCTCGGCCCAGTCCGCAGGCACGCCCCGGACGCTCACCGACGCGCGCAGCGTATTGCCGTCCATCAGCTCGACGGCGATCGCCCCCGCCTCGTTGAAGCGGGGCACGGCGGCCGCCGCCGCGGTCAGGGAGGGGAAGAACAGCAGGGCGGTGGAGATGCGGCGGTCCAGCGGCAGAGTGTCGAACACGACCTCGGAGATGAAGCCGAAGGTGCCCTCGGAGCCGACCATCAGACCGCGCAGGATCTGTACGGGCGTCGAGCCGTCCAGGAAGGCGTCGAGCCGGTAGCCGTTGGTGTTCTTGATCTCGTACTTGGCGCGGATCCGGGCCGTGAGCTCGGCATCCGCCTCGATCTCCGCCTTCAGCGCCAGCAGTCCCTCGCACAGTCGCGGCTCGGCACGGGCCAGGTCCTCGTCCGCTGCAGGGTCGCCCGTGTCGACGACCGTGCCGCTCGGCAGTACGAAGGTGAGGGAGGAGACGGTGCGGTACGAATTGCGGGTCGTTCCCGCGGTCATTCCGGAGGCGTTGTTGGCGACGACTCCGCCGATCGTGCAGGCGATGGCGCTGGCCGGGTCGGGCCCCAGCAGCCGGCCGTGGCGGGCGAGGGTGGCGTTGGCCCGCAGGATCGTCGTCCCCGGCCGGATGCGGGCCTGCGCTCCGTCGTCCAGGACCTCGATGCCCGCCCAGTGGTGGCGTACATCGACGAGGATGTCCTCCCCCTGGGCCTGGCCGTTCAGACTGGTGCCGGCCGCCCGGAAGACAACCTCGCGGCCCTTGCCGTGCGCGTACGACAGGATCGCCGAGATGTCGTCGATGTCCTCCGGGACCACGACGACCTGCGGGACGAACCGGTACGGACTGGCGTCGGAGGCGTACTTCACCAGGTCGGAGACCTTCCACAGCACCTTCTCCGGCCCCAGCAGGTCGATCAGCTCGCCGCGCAGCGGTTCGGGCGTGCCCGGAGCCTGCCGGTCGGGGACCCGGTCCGGGGACGGAGTACGCACCGCACCAGGGCGGAGTGCTTCCGGCTTCGGCTCCAGCAGTGGCATGTCGAGCTCTCCTCGGCGGTTCGGTTCTGTACGGCGACGGCACACACGCGGCACCCATCCGGTCTACCCGTGTCCGCGCAGGTTCAGCAGCGGCGCTCCGGCATTCCGTTGACCAGGGCGGACAACAGCCCGCCGAGCACCTCGCGCTGATCGGCGGTCAATGGAGCCAGGATCTCCTCTGCGGCGGCCCGGCGCGCGTCGCGCAGTGAGCGGAGGGTGGCGAGGCCCACGTCGGTGATTTCGATACGGACCACCCGGCGGCTGTCCGGATCGGGGGCGCGACGCACCCGGCCGCTCGCCTCCAGGCCGTCGACCAGACTGGTCACAGCACGCGGGACGACGTCCAGGCGCTGCGCGAGGTCCGCCATCCGGGGCGGACCGTCGTAATGCGCGACGGTGCGGAGCAGCCGGAACTGTGCGGGAGTTATGCCGATCGGCTCCAGCTGGCGGCTCTGAATCCGCTGGAGCCTGCGGGTCACCCGCAGCAACTGCTCGGCGAGCACGCCATCGGCGTCGGAGGAGTCCATGAAGGGAACAATATCAGGACCCTGTGCATTGTGAGTATAGGTAACAATGAGCTATGCTCTCGAAAGTCTGAGTCCCAGTCTTGAGACCGAGTTGTCGCGCGCCGGACGAAGGAGCCCATGAAACCCGACGAGATCACCTGGACGCCCCCGTCCCGGGGCGGGGGCCGCCCGCCCGCCGAGCTGCGCCGCATCCTGCGCCTCTTCCATCCCTACCGAGGTCGGCTCGCCCTGGTCGGGCTGCTTGTCGGCGCCTCGTCGCTGGTGTCGGTCGCCTCGCCGTTCCTGCTGCGCGAAATCCTGGACACCGCCATCCCGCAAGGACGTACGGGGCTGCTGTCGCTGCTCGCCCTCGGCATGATCCTCACCGCCGTGATGAACAGCGTCTTCGGGGTCCTGCAGACCCTGATCTCCACCACGGTCGGCCAGCGCGTCATGCACGACCTGCGCGCCGCGGTCTATGCCCAGCTGCAGAGGATGCCGCTCGCCTTCTTCACCAGGACCCGCACCGGCGAGGTGCAGTCCCGCATCGCCAACGACATCGGCGGCATGCAGGCGACCGTCACCTCCACCGCGACGTCACTGGTCTCCAATCTCACCGCGGTCGTCGCCACGGTCGTCGCCATGCTTGCGCTCGACTGGCGGCTCACCCTCGTCTCGCTTCTCCTGCTTCCGGTCTTCGTCTGGATCAGCCGCAGGGTCGGCCGTGAGCGCAAGAAGATCACCACTCAGCGCCAGAAGCAGATGGCTGCCATGGCGGCCACGGTCACCGAGTCGCTCTCCGTCAGCGGCATCCTGCTCGGCCGGACGATGGGCCGGGCGGACTCCCTCACCAAGGGCTTCGCCGAGGAGTCCGAGAAGCTGGTCGACCTCGAAGTGCGCTCCAGCATGGCCGGACGGTGGCGCATGTCGACGATAGGCATCGTCATGGCCGCCATGCCCGCCGTCATCTACTGGGCAGCGGGCATGACCCTGGAGTCCGGCGGCCCCGCCGTCTCCATCGGCACGCTCGTCGCCTTCGTCTCGCTCCAGCAGGGTCTCTTCCGGCCCGCCGTGAGCCTGCTCTCCACCGGGGTGCAGATGCAGACGTCCCTCGCGCTCTTCCAGCGGATCTTCGAGTACCTCGATCTCGAGGTGGACATCACCGAGCCCGAGAACCCCGTGCGGCTGGAGAAGATCCGCGGCGAGATCCGCTTCGAGGACGTCGACTTCAGTTACGACGAGAAGAGCGGCCCGACCCTCAGCGGCGTCGATGTGACCGTGCCGGCCGGCGGCAGCCTGGCGGTCGTCGGACCGACCGGGTCCGGCAAGTCCACGCTCAGCTATCTGGTGCCCAGGCTCTACGACGTCACCGGCGGCCGGGTCACGCTCGACGGTGTCGACGTACGCGATCTGGACTTCGACACCCTGGCGCGCGCCGTGGGCGTGGTCTCTCAGGAGACGTATCTCTTCCATGCCTCGGTCGCCGACAATCTGCGCTTCGCCAAGCCGGATGCGACCGACGCCGAAATCGAGGCAGCCGCCCGTGCGGCGCAGATCCACGACCACATCGCCTCGCTGCCCGACGGCTACGACACCCTGGTCGGCGAACGCGGCTACCGCTTCTCGGGCGGCGAGAAACAACGCCTTGCCATCGCCCGTACGATCCTGCGCGACCCGCCCGTCCTGGTCCTCGACGAGGCGACGAGCGCCCTCGACACCCGTACGGAATTCGCCGTGCAGGAAGCGATCGACGCGCTCTCCGCGGGACGCACCACCATCACCATCGCGCACCGGCTCTCCACCGTCCGCGACGCCGACCAGATCGTCGTCCTGGACGGCGGACGAACCGCCGAGCGCGGAAGTCATGACGAACTTCTCCAACAGGACGGCCGCTATGCCGCCCTCGTCCGCCGGGACAGCCAACTGGCTCCCGCGACAAGCTGATCGGCGGGGTAGTGAGTGCCCCTGCCGAAGCCGTACACGCGGCGGCGCCGCCGCTCCCGTGGGACGGGAAGCAACGGCGCCGGGCGGAGCAATGATCAGACGAGCCAACCCACGAAGTGGACGATGCCGGCGAGCAGGTTGGTGATGAGGTTCATCCGGTGTTTCTCCTTGTACATGGTGCATGTATGGGACTGCGCAGTCTCGGTCTGCAGCCCGTCGATTGCGCCCTGTAATCATCATCCGCCGAAGCGCCGCTGAGCATCGAACAGCGAAACGATCACACGTTCCAGCGAACGTCCGATCCCCTGTTCGTGTGTTCTGTTCGTGGAGCGTGGGCGCGTGTCGTCCAGGTGGGCGTTCCGTCGTGGCGGCAGCCGTTCTCGTACCGCTGCTGACGAGGGGGCCGAAGGTCGAGCGGGCCCGCCCGCTCGTGATCCGGCGAGGGATGGCGGGCGTCCCAGGTGTACGCCGCAGTCGACAAGACCCTGGCCGTAGCATCCGGCACCACCGAGAAAGCCGCTGGCACGGCAGATCTGCCGCTCCCGGCCGAGGCGTAGGGCAATCCCGATGGATACACAAGGCCGTTGCCAACCGTTGGGAACGGGCGCAGCCGTTCCAGTCGGCGTCACTCGGATCGCTCCGCCACCGCGGTGACGGCCATCGTGCGGCGCGCAATGACACCGTCCGTGTCCCCAGAGAAGGCCAAGGAGCAGCTGAACGTCAGTACGGGGACTTCTTGAAACGCCGCCGTCCCCTCAGGCGTCACGCGCCAGCTGGTATGCCGGGAGATCACGGTCGGCCGCGTTGTCCCAGCTCCTCGGAGAGCCGAAGTGACGCTCCACCCACTGCGGGTCGTACACCGAGTCGAGATAGCGCTCGCCCTGGTCCGGGGCGAGCGCCACCGTGGTCAGCTCGGCGGCGTCCCGGCGCGCGGCCAGCCAGCGCAGCGCGCCGCTGACCACCGTGCCGGTCGACCCCCCGAACAGGAATCCCCGCCGTGCCATCGCATGACAGGTGTGCAGAGTGTCCCGCTCCGGCACCATCACCACGTCGTCCACCAGGCTGGAGTCGAGGAGCGGTGGCCGCACCCCCGCTCCCAGCCCCGGAATCATCCGGGGCAGGGCCGGGCCACCGAAGGTCACCGACCCCACACTGTCGACTGCCACGATCGTGACGGGCCGGGGCTGCTCCCGGAAGTAGCGGGCGCAGCCCATCAGCGTGCCGCCGGTGCCCGCGCCGATGAAGAGGACGTCCAGCTCGGGGAACTCGGCGGCGACGGCGGGCGCTGTAGTGCGGTAGTGCGCCTGCCAGTTGTTGGGGTTCGCGTACTGGTTGAGCCATACGTACTTCGAACCCTCCTCGCACAGCTCGCGCACCATGTCGAGTCGGGCGCCCAGCAGACCGCGTTCCCCGGCAGCCTGTGTGACCACCCGGACCTCGGCGCCGAACGACTCCATCAACCGGCGGCTCGCCCGATTGCAGCGGGAGTCGGTGACGCACAGGAAGCCGTATCCCCGGTGCGCCGCGATCATGCTGAGCGCGATGCCCAGGTTGCCCGAGGACGACTCGACGATCACGGATCCAGGGGTGAGAATGTTGTCCCGCTCGGCGGCGCGCACCATCTCCAGGGCAGCCTTGAGCTTCACGGAGCCCGCGAGGTTGAACCCCTCGCACTTGAGATGGAGCGGCGCCCCGAAGACCGACTCGAGATTCACGAACACATCGTCCGCGTTGATCTCGTAGGGGGCGGATACAACCGGCACTTCATCACCCCTTTCGTTCCGGGCGCAGCTCAGGCGCCGGTGCGTCCATAGCGGTCCAGTTCGTGGAAGAAGCCCTCCACGACACCGAGTTGACGCGACTCCCGCAGACGATCGTGCACATGCCTGCCGAGCGCGATGTCGAGCACACCGAGACCGAAGGGGGAGAAGATCACCGTGCGGTCCGTGGGCACCTCGACCCGGCCCTCCAGAACGTCGTACAGAGTTCCGTCGATGAAGTCCCGGTTTTCCACCCGCTGTTCGGTCAGATGCACCGAGGTGTCCGCCTTGAGGCAGTGCTCCACGTCGTCGACGAAGTTCGCCGACGCCAGCACCACCTCGGGGGCCACATCCCGCAGCGACACGTTCAGCACCAGCGGATGGTGCGCGAACCAGGCGGGCTCATGGACGTGCGGGGCTCCCGCGACGGTGGCGAAGACCACCAGGTCGCTCGCCCGGATCAGTTCCTCGGCGGTGCCATGGTTGACGACCGGGGCGGCGTCGGGCCGGCCGCCCAGGTAGCCCGCGAACGCCAGGGCGTGCTCGCCGGAGAGGTCGTGGACACCGACCTCGTCGAAGGTCCAGCCGGTGGCTTCGAAGTAGCGGTGGATGTAGCGGGCGATGAGTCCGGTGCCGATGAAGCCGATGCGCCGCGGCCGCCGGCCCGGGCTCAGCCGCCCGGCCGCCAGCACGGCCGAGGCCGCGGTCCTGGAGGCACTGATGATCGAGCTCTCCAGGCAGGCGAACGGGTAGCCGGTGTCGTGGTCGTTGAGTATCAGGACCGCGGATGCCCGGGGGATGCCAGAGGCGACGTTCTCCGGGAAGCTGGAGATCCACTTCAGGCCGTCGGTGGGCTGCTCGCCGCCCACTGAGGCGGGCAGGGCGATGATACGAGAGCTCGGCCGGTCGGGGAAGCGCAGGAAGTACGACGGGGGATTGACCGTCGAGCCTTGGCCGTGCAGCCGGTAGACCTGCTCGGCCAGATCCACCACCTGCTGCTCGCCGCCCGTGAGTATGTGGGCGACCTGTTCACCCGTGATCACGGCGAACGACGGCACGACGGGATTGCGGGACAAAGCTGGCTCCATCCGTGAGCGATGCGGGGAAAGGGACTTCGATGGTTCGAGAGTGCGGACGCCCCCGTGGACCCGTTCGCGCCGCGTCGTACGCCGGGGCATGCCCCACTGCGGTCCGGGACCGGGGGCAGGGTCAGGGCCGCGTGGGCCACTCGACGGCCGGGAGCGTCACCGGATCGCCGAGCACGACGGCGATCTCGCGGTTCCCTTTGTACGCCTCACGGCTGTGGGCCATCCGCAGATTGTCGACGATCATGAGGTCCCCGGCCCGCCACACCTCACGGAGCGTGTGCTTCTCGTACGCGTCGTTGATGGCTTGCACATGGCTCTCGTCGATGGCCGATCCGCTGCCGTAACGGGTGTTGAAGGGCAGGCCGTCCTCGCCGAACTCGAATTTCAGGTACTCCCTGACCGCCGGGTCGAGAGTCCACTCGCTCAGGAACGCAACCTGGTTGAACCAGGCGCGGCGACCGGACACCGGGTGGCGCAGCACCGCGGCGGAGCGCTGGCGCGTACGCAGATTGTCGTTGCCGGCCCAGGTGGTCTCGATGCCCCGGGCCGCGCAGTACTCCTCCACGGCTGCGCGGTCCGCGCTGCCGAACGCCGCCGCGAGGCCGATGCCCGTCACCTCGGTGTAGTTGCGGTCCAGGAGCCACCCCTCGGCCTCGAGAGCCGTCACCAGCTCGGCGGGAAGTGCCTCCAGGACATCGTGGGAGTCCGCCACACCGGTGGTGCCGCCCGAGGAGGGCGCGCTGAGGCAGGCGAACAGCAGGGTGGCGGGCACCTCACGGGCGTAGCTCAGCTCGTGGTGCATGCACATCGGCTGGTCCGCGGGCCACTGCGAGGAGGAGTACACGCCGTCAGCGAGGAGACGCCGCGCGGCGAAGCCCTCCCGCTCGGTCATCACCTCGTGCAGCAGCGTCCGGCTCACCCGCCCGACCGCCTCCGCGTCTCTCAGACCCAGGCCCCGGACCAGCAGCGCCCCGTGCTCCGTGACGGTCGCCTGCAGCCGCGCACGGTGCGCGGCCGTCCAGGCGGCGGGATCAGCCTCGGCAGCGGATCCGAGATCGAGGACGGCCGGGCTGCTCTCGGTCCGCACCACCTCGAAGGGGGCGTCCGAGGCCGGATTCGACATCATGGGCATGGTGGTCCTGGCTCCGCCGTGTCGCTGCGTGGGCGCGGTGTTCAGGGGGTCCGCGCCGGTCGCGCCGTCCAGTCCCGAAGGGCCACAGGCCCCGGTGAACGACGACTGAGTCCGGCCGTCCGACCGTGTGGCCAACAGCTCGGCGAGCCCGGCCAGCGTGGGGTTCTCCTGTACGTCGCGCAGGGTGAAGGAGCGATCCATCTGGACCACGAGGCGCACTGTCGAGAGCGACGTCCCGCCCAGGTCGAAGAAGTTGGCCGCACGGCCGATCCTCTCGACGGGGATTTCCAGCACGGCGGCCCATGCCTTGGCCAGCCGGCGCTCGTCATCGGTACGCGGCTCGGCGTGGTGCTCGTCCGACGCGGCGGCGAGGTCGGCGGCGAGCGCTCGCAGGGCCTGCTTGTCGGTCTTGCCGTTGGAGGTCAGCGGCAGCGCGTCGAGGCGGAGGATCCTGCGCGGAACCATGTAGGCGGGCAGGCTCTTCGCCAGGCCTGCGCCGAGCACGTCGGCGGGCAGGCCGGACCCCGTCTGGAAGCCGACCAGTTCACGGCCCTCAGCCGAACTCTCGACGACCACGACAGCGCCGTCACGGACACCGGGCAGGTGCAGCAGCTGGTTCTCGATCTCGCCGATCTCGATGCGGAAGCCCCGGATCTTGACCTGGGCGTCGCGCCGTCCGAGGAACTCGAGCGAACCCTCCGGCAGCCAGCGGCCGAAATCGCCCGAACGGTAGAGGCGTTGCCCGGGCCGGTGCGGGTCCTCGCCGAAGGCAAGAGCCGTACGTTCGGGGTCGTTGACGTAACCACGGCCCACGCACACACCGGAGAAGACGATCTCGCCCGGCGCGCCCAGCGGTACCGGACGCAGCTGCTCGTCGACGACATAGACCGTCACATTGCGAACCGGCGGGCCGAGTGGCACCGAGTCCCGCTGCGGGACCCCGGTCATCACCCCGTGGTTGGTGTCGTCGGAAGTCTCGGTGAGCCCGTAGGCGTTCATCAGAGAGATGTCCGGGAACCGGGCGAACCACCGCACGGTCAGTTCCTTCTTCAGCGCCTCGCCGGTGACCGACACGCAGCGCAGCAGGGGCAGTCGGCCGGGTGAGTCCTCCAGCCGCGCGAGCAGCACCTCGAGATACGACGGAACGACCTGGAGCACGGTGACCCCGCCCTGTTCGACCGTCTCCAGGAAGCGGTCGACGTCGAGGATCGCGTCCTGCTCGACGATCAGGGTCCGCCCACCGACCACCAGGGCGGAGACGAGCTGCCACAGGGAGATGTCGAAGGACTGCGGGGCGGTCTGCGCGACCACCTGGCCCGCCTCGATCCCGAGGTCGTCGATCTTCGCGTAGAGGTGGTTGACGAACCCCGCGTGCTCACACATCGCACCCTTGGGCTCACCGGTGGAGCCGGAGGTGAAGTACAGGTAGGCCAGCTGGTCGGGGCCGACCGCGATCGCCGGGTTCTGCTCGCAATGGCCCTCGGTGAGGGCGTCGGCGATGGTGAGCAGCCCCTGGTCAACAGGGGACGCGGCCCACGCCGGATGGTCCGGGCCATCGTCCTCGGTGAGTACGAGCCGGCAGCCGCTGCGCTTCAGCGTGCGGGCCATTCGTTCTGCCGGGAGTCCCGGTTCGATGGGCAGATAGGCCGCGCCGGCCTTGAAGACGCCGATCACCGCCGCCTGCCAGTCGAGGTGACGCTCGCTGACCACGGCCACCACGGCTTCAGCACCGAGATCCCTCGAGATCAGGGTGTGGGCTATTCGGTTGGCCTTCGCGTTGAGTTCGGCGTACGTCCAGCTGATGCCCTTGTGTACGGCGGCGACATCGTCCGGCCTGAGGGCCACCTGTTCCTCGAAGAGTTCGTGGAATCGGCGGTCGGGCAGCTCGCGTGCGGGGCCGGACATGTTGTGGATCTGATGGTGGAACTCCGCGTCGGACAGCAGGCTCAGGCCACGGCACCGCGCGTCGGGCGCGGCCACCATCTGTTCCCACGCCGTGACGTAGTAGCCGGCGATGCGCTCGGCGGCTTCGGCGTCCAGGACGTCGTCGCGGTAGCGCAGCAGCAGGGCTGGACCCGCGGGACCGTTCCTCAGGGCGGTGCTCAGGACGATGTCTGTCCTGGCGCTCCGGTGCGGGCTGCCCGCATCGAGGTCGAGCACCGTCTCGAAGGCGCTGTCGGCGGGACGCCCGGCGGCTTCCGCCGAGGCACTCACGAGCTCTCGCCAGCTCCCGTCGCCCATGGCCAGCAGGCGGGGCCCGGCTTCGCCCGGTGCGCCGTCGACGGCCCCCGGCCGAACGCCTTCCGTGACTGGGGGGATGTAGCCCGTCACCATGGCACGCTCACCGCTGAGCGCGCCGAGGACGGCGGTGTGGGCGGCGAGAGCCGCGGCCTCCCAGCCGGCCCCGGACCGCCGCGCGAGGAGACGGACGCGCGCGGCGAGACGCTGGGGGATGACGCAGGAGAACTCCGCGTGTCCGTGCGGGGCACTGGACTGCGGCGCCCAACGAGGTACGAGCCGCTGCGGTGCTCCAGTGATCGTCAACGCTTCCTCCTGTGGACCCGGAAACCGGAGGGGGAGGTGTCGGTGTCGAAGTCGGGTAGGCGTACATGCCTGACACCACCTGGATCGGCTGCGAATTCCGGACTCTCGCCCGAACTCCCCCTGAAATCCTCGCAGTCGTAGAAGATCAAACGCTACCCCATGCCGGAACGATACTCGATGGGCATCGGCCCGGGCTTGTAAGGCAGCAAACTGGCGATATGTCTGATGTGAGTTCGTGAGAGACGGATGGCGAAATAGGTCGAGGTTCGGTCGGCGTGGCCGCGCTGTCCACGGGGGTGCCGATGAACCTTCAACTGTCCATTGAACTGCCCGGGTTGACTGTGCGACGGTGGGAGTGAGTAACCTCACAGGGCATGGACCGATGCTGAATGACGCGGCAGGATTTGGGCGTGGCCGGGGCCGGGAGGGGTGGTTGGCCATGCGAACGCAGGAAGCGGGGGAGCGGAATGGGATTCGTACTTTCGGCAGGCGCGGTGCGCAGGGTGTCGATGAGGGGACAGGGCGCGTGACGGGCGGTCCCCCTCTGCGGCGATGCCGCATTGAGGCAATGCATTCAAAGAATGATCGATGCCATACTCTCCGCGCTCTTTGTGGTCCTATTTGTGAAATTTTGATACATGCTTAGAAATAGCGATGTCAGGTCTACCGACCGCTGGTTCCGGCCGATATCCAGAGGGAGTACGAGTTCGCCTACTCGCCTCATCTGTTTTCCCCATGCCGGCGGTACCGCGAGCTACTTCCGGGACTGGGCGGGGCTCGTCCCACCCGATGTGGAGGTCCTGGCCGTCCGATACCCCGGGCGGGAAGACCGGATCACGGACCCGCTCCCGGAGACCATGACCGAGCTGGTCGACGGCATATCCACAGCTGTTCACGCATTCTTCGACAAGCCTTTGGCGTTCTTCGGTCACAGCATGGGCGCCTCAGTCGCCTACGAGGTCGCCGCGCGGCTGCGGGTGGAACACCTGAGCGCGCCGCGGCCCTCCACGGATTCAACGCGGCACACTCCCCGGCCAGTTGCCCTTTTCGTCTCCGGACGCTCGGCACCCGGACGCGAAACGGCGTGCAGTATCGCCGAGTTCAGTGACGACGAACTGGTCGAGGATGTCGTCCACAAGGGCGGCGCCGAGGCCCACGTGTTCGCCGATCCCGAACTGCGCTCGCTGATCCTGCCCGTCATTCGCTCCGACTACCGGCTGCTGGAGCGGTACGGCAGAGGGAAGACCGACGGCAGCCCGCTCGACATTCCCGTCTTCGCCTACCACGGCGACGAGGACGTCGACATCGCTCCGGCAGCGGTAGCCGGATGGTCGGCGGTGACACAAGGCCCGTTCGCCGTAAGGAGCTTCAGCGGCGGTCATTTCTACCTCTCCGACCATGCCGAGGAACTCGTCGGCGATGTCGTCGGCAATCTGAGATCGCTCGTGGGCTTCCCGGTGCACTGAAGACTCGTCACCGTGCGGCCACCCATGGGACGGTGAGGCCGGCCCACCACGGGTGGCCGGATCGTCCGCCCGGACACCAGCAATTCCCGACGCGGCCCGCGCCCTTCCTCTGCCACGCAGATGGGCGCTTGCGACGCTCTGCGGAGCCGGAATGAACCATCAGTCGCACAACACAGGAGGAACTCATGAGCAACCCGTTCGAGGACGCAGACGGCACCTTCACCGTTCTGGTCAACGACGAGGGCCAGCACTCGCTCTGGCCCGTCTTCATCGAGGTGCCCGGCGGCTGGACCACGGTGTTCGGCGAGGCCGGACGCGCGGAATGTCTCGAATTCATCGAGCAGTCCTGGACCGACATGCGCCCGAAGAGCCTGATCACGGCCATGGAAGGCAAAGAGAGCGCCTCCGGCTGAGCCATCCGCGACGGTGAGGCGCGATCGCTCGCCCACAGCGTGCCTTCGGACGACGGAGCACGCGGGCAGCCACATGGCTTCTCACCCGGTGCTGTTCCGGGCGCGCCGAACGTATTCACGGCCGCCCGCTTCCTCACGACCGTCAGAGTCCAGCAGGAGCCGGCCCGCACGCAGGGCAACCGGACTCCGACGCCGTCGAACCTGTTGCGGACATGGCCGCTCTCGCGCCGCCCGTTGTCCGCACGCTCTCTGAGTAGTTGAAAACAAGGGGTGTTGGTGTGTCTGAAGCAGATGGCGTCTTCCACGAGCTGATGGCTGCGCAGCTGGGAATTTGGACTGCTCAGCATCTGCACCCTGACAACCCCATCTACAACGTCGGCGAATACATGGAGATCAACGGCGAACTGGACGTTGAACTCTTCGAACGAGCTCTGCGCACCGCATTGAGCGAAGCCGAAGTCCTTCACGTGCGGTTCGTCGGCGAGGGCGAGTCCCTGCGGCAGCACGTCATGGTCTCGGACGACTGGCCCTTCCATGTGATCGACCTCAGCGGCGAGGCAGACCCGCGGGCCCGTGCCGAGGAGTGGATGCGGACGGACATGCGCCGCCCGGTCGATCTGCGCACGGGCGTCCTTTTCACCCAGGCCATGCTCCGGCTCGGCCCCGAGCGTGTGTACTGGTACCAGCGCTGCCACCACATCCTCGGAGACGGATTCTCCGGACCTCTCGTCAACGGGCGCATCGCCCAGATCTACGCCGCTCTCCTGGAGAACCGGCCCTACGACGAAGGGGCCCTCGCCCCGATGTCCAACCTGCTGGACGCCGACCGCTCCTACCGGTCCTCGGAGGACCAGGCCAAGGACCGCGCGTACTGGGGCGAGATCTTCAGCGACGTGCCGGCCCCGGTCAGCCTCAGCGGACAACTGCCCACCGGCACCCCGCACTTCCTCCGGCGCAGCAAGGCCGACGTGCACCCGGACGACTCAGCCCGCCTACGCGCCACGGCACGCGGACTGCGCACCAGCATCACGGGCATAGCCATCTCGGCCGCCGCGGCATACCTGAACCGTGCCACCGGCGCCGAAGACATCGTCATCGGAGTCCCCGTCTTCGGCCGGTCCGGCAGCGCGCAGCGCAAGACGCCGGGCATGGCGACCAATCTCGTCCCGGTCCGGCTGTCGGTCCGCCCCTCGATGTGCGTCGAGGAGCTCGTGCGACAGGTCTCCGCGCGCGTGCGCGAGGCCCTCAGGCACCAGCGGTACCGGTACGAGGACATGCTCCGAGATCTCCGGCTCATCGGCCGCGGCAGCCTCGCCAGCATGGTCGTCAATGTGGTCCCCTACGCCTACGACTTCTCCTTCGGCGACTGCGAGGTCCGCGCCCACGCCCTGAGCAGCGGCCACTTCAACGACGTCGCGTTCTGTGTGTACGACCGGTCGGCGGACGGGCGCATCGAGATCGCGCTGGACGCCAGCTCCGAGTTGTACGACGACGACGCGACCCAGCTCCACACCCAGCGGCTGCACAGCGTCATGACCTGGCTCGCCGGTGCCTCCCCGCAGGAGCCGGTCGGCCGCATCGACATCCTGGACGAGAAGGAGCGCAGGCAGCTCCTCCACGACTGGAACGACACGGCACGGGAGCTTCCCGGGACCACACTGACCGCCCTGCTCCAGGAGCAGGTGGCGCGGACGCCGGACGTGGCCGCTGTGTCGTCCGGGGAGACGGAGCTTTCGTACACGGAGCTGGACAGCCGGGCGAATCGTCTCGCACGTCTGTTGATATCGCGGGGTGTGGGTCCGGAGTCGCTGGTCGCGGTCTGTATGGACCGGTCGGCGGACCTGGTTGTGGCCCTGCTGGCGGTCCTGAAGTCGGGTGGCGCGTACGTGCCGATCGACCCGGAATACCCGGCCGACCGCATCGCCTACATGCTGGAGGACGCGCGGCCGGCCCTGGTCGTCACCAGTGACACGGTTCAGCCGGTTCTGCCGTCGGTGGAGGGCCCGGCGCGCGTCGTGGTCGACGACCCGCGGACGGTGGCTGAACTCACCGCGCTGGATGCCGCAGTTCCGCAGGAATCCGAGCGGCACGGACAACTGCTGCCGTCCCACCCCGCCTACGTCATCTACACGTCGGGTTCGACGGGCCGTCCCAAGGGCGTGGTGATCACACACCAGAACCTGATCAACTATGTGACCCGCTGTGTGGATGTCTATCCCGACCTCCACGGGACCACCCTGCTGCACGCCTCCATCTCCTTCGACGCCGGTGTCACCGCTCTGTACGGTGCCCTGACGTGCGGTGGACGCGTGATCGTCGCACCCATGGACGATCAGCTGCCCACCGTGATGCGAGGGCAGGAACTGACCTTCCTGAAGGCCACGCCCAGCCACCTCGCGTACATGGACGGATTCGACGAAAGCTGTGCCCCGGCGGGCCAGCTGATGGTCGGCGGCGAGGCTGTCAGCGGCACGCAGATACGCGAGTGGCGCCGACGCCACCCCTCCGTGCAGGTCGTGAATCACTACGGCCCCACCGAAGTGACCGTTGGATGCACGGATTACCCGGTGGGCCCCGGGGACGACGCCGAGACCGGCACGCTTCCCATCGGCCGCCCCATGTGGAACACCCAGGTGTTCGTGCTGGACGCGGCGCTGCAGCCGGTGCCGGTGGGCGTCACGGGTGAGTTGTACGTCGCCGGCGGCCAGCTGGCCCGTGGCTACCTGGGCCGTCCGGGGCTGTCGGCGGAGCGATTCGTGGCCTGCCCGTTCGGCGGCGCGGGTGAACGCATGTACCGCACCGGCGACGTCGTGCGCTGGCGCGCGGACGGTACCCTGGAGTTCCTCGGGCGTGCCGACGACCAGGTGAAGGTACGGGGCTACCGCATCGAACTCGGCGAGATCGACGCCGCACTGGCATCGCACCCGCTGGTCGCTCAGGCGTCGGTGGTTCTGCGTGAGGACGCGCCCGGGGACAAGCGCCTGGTCGCCTACGTCGTGCCGGACGGCGAGGCGTCCTTGGACGTGTCGATTCTGCGTACGCATGTCGGCACCATGGTGCCCGAGTACATGGTGCCATCGGCGTTCGTCACTCTGGACGCGCTGCCGTTGACGGTGAACGGCAAGCTGGACCGGCGTGCCCTCCCGGCCCCCGACTACGCCTCCGCGGCCGTGTCCGGACGGGCGCCCTCGACGGTGCAGGAGGAGATCCTGTGCGGGGCGTTCGCCGACGTACTCGGTCTCCCGCACGTCGGTGTCGACGACAACTTCTTCGAACTCGGCGGGCACTCGCTGCTCGCCGTGCAACTGGTCGAGCGCCTGCGTGAACTGGGCACGCCCACGAGTGTGCGGGCGTTGTTCGCTTCGCCGACGGTGGCTGGTCTTGCGGCGGCGTCGGTGGGGCGTGATGCGGTGGTCGTGCCGGAGAACTTGATTCCGGCCGGTGCGGAGGTGATCACGCCGCAGATGCTGCCGTTGGTGGAGCTGACCGCTGACGAGATCGGGCGGATTAC